>JAFYOA010000350.1 GCA_017547865.1 Clostridia bacterium | reverse complement strand
GTGATCGGCACGCCGGCATCCATCAGAGCCAGGGTGCTGCCGCAAATGGAACCCTGAGAAGTGGAGCCGTTGGAGGACAGCACTTCAGAGACCAGACGAAGGGTGTAGGGGAACTCTTCCACCGGAGGAATAACCGGCAGCAGAGCGCGCTCGGCCAGAGCGCCGTGGCCCACTTCACGACGGCCGGGGCCGCGGCTGGGCTTGGTTTCGCCCACAGAGTAAGAGGGCATGTTATAGTGATGGATGTAACGCTTGGTTTCTTCCTCGTCGATACCATCCAGATACTGGTGTTCGCTCACCGGGCCCAGGGTAACGGTGGTCAGCACCTGGGTCTGGCCACGGGTGAACAGGCCGGAGCCGTGCACACGGGGCAGCAGGCCAACTTCGGAGGCCAGAGGACGGATCTCATCCATGCCGCGGCCATCCACACGCTTCTGCTCATCCAGCAGCCAGCGACGGACCACATACTTCTGGGTCTTGTACAGGCACTCGTCGATCTTAGCTTCCTGTTCGGGATACTGGGGATCGAACTCGGCGTGTACCTTCTCGTAAACGGGCTTCAGGCGCTCGTCACGCACGTTCTTGTCATCGGTGTCCAGAGCGGCCTTCACATCTTCCATGGCAAAGTCACGGATAGCGGTGAACATCTCTTCATCCGGCTCGTTGCTGGGATAAGAGAACTTGGCCTTGCCGATTTCGGCCTGGATGCCCTTGATGAACTCGATGATGGGCTGGTTGGCGCGATGACCGGCCATAATGCCTTCGTACATCACGTCGTCCGGAATCTCCTGGGCACCGGCTTCGATCATAGCGATACGGGAATCGGTGGAGGCCACGGTAACGGCCATCTTGGAGACCTTACGCTGCTCCAGGGTGGGGTTGATGACATACTCGCCATCCACATAGCCCACGCTCACGCTGGAGATGGGGCCCTTCCACGGAATGTCGGAGATGGACAGAGCGGTGGAAGTACCGACCAGAGCGGCAATTTCGGGAGAGCAATCCGGATCCACAGACATAACGGTGCAGACCACGGCCACATCGTTGCGCATGTCCTTGGGGAACAGCGGGCGGATGGGACGGTCGATCACGCGGCAGACCAGAATGGCCTTGTCGGTGGGACGGCCTTCACGCTTGGTGTAGGAACCGGGGATTTTGCCCACGGAATAGAGCTTTTCTTCAAAGTCAACGGACAGCGGGAAGAAATCCACGCCGTCACGGGGCTTGGCAGAAGCAGTAACGGCCACGTGCACAACGGTATCGCCATAGCGAACCAGGCAGGCGGCGTTGGCCAGCTGAGCCAGCTTGCCGGTCTCAATGGTCAGCGGGCGGCCGGCAAATTCGGTTTTATAAACCTTATAGTTTTCGAACATTTCAATCCTCCGTTCTTTTTTGCGGAGCTCCGATCTTTTTTAGCAATAAAACCACAGCCCGCATGCGGACAGTCGTTTTACCGCTAAAAGTAACCAAAGCCCCAAGAATAGTGGTGAAGGCTGTGACGAAAGGTTCGCCACAGCCTCAACTGACAATTACTTACGGATACCGAGACGGGCGATCAGAGCACGATAACGCTCGATGTCAACCTTCTGCAGGTAGTTCAGCAGGTTTCTTCTCTGGCCAACCATCTTCAGCAGACCACGACGGGAGTGATGGTCCTTGTTGTGCTCCTTCAGGTGCTCGGTGAGGTCGTTGATGCGCTTGGTCAGCACGGCAACCTGCACTTCGGGAGAGCCGGTGTCACCTTCATGAGTGGCGTATTCCTTGATAATTGCGATCTTTTCTTCTTTCAGCATAGCTGTTCACCCTTTCTGCGGCAAAGCCGCTTGGCCTGTTCAACAGTATGGGGCTGGTGAAGTCCCAACCGGGCTTAACCCCCAAACCGTTTGAACGGCAATATTGCTTGTATTATAACACAGCGAGGCCCATTTGTAAAGCAATTTTTCTCGCTTGTTTCTCGTTCTCCAAAATTTCCTGCTGCAGTTCTTCCAGCCTCGCAAACTTGCGTTCCGGCCGGATAAACGAGAGCAGTTCCACCCGGGGCGAGGTGCCGTACAGATCACCGTTGAAAGATGGGATCCAGGTCTCGCTCACCACATAATCGGAGCCCACGGTGGGCTTCACCCCTATGTTTGTCACGCCCAGATATTCGGTATCTCCGCAGGTAACAACGGTTGCATACACGCCGAATTTGGGCACCACCAGTTCTTCCGGCATCCGCTGGTTGATGGTGGGCACCCCAATGGTGCGCCCCAGCTGACGTCCGTGGATCACTTCGTAGGCATAGCCAAAACGGCGGCCCAAAAGCCGGTTGGCTTCTTCCACACGGCCCGCCTCAATACAGGCCCGAATGCGGCTGGAACTGACCGGTGCGCCTTCCAGTTCAAAAGGCGGCACCACTTCCACCGTTACACCGGCAGCGGCACAGCGTTCCCGCAGCATGGCAATATCGCCGCGGCCACCCGCACCAAAGCGGAAATTAAACCCGCACACCACGTGTTTGGCGTTCAGCTTTTCCAGCAGAAGATAATCGATGAAATCTTCCGGCTGCATGTAGCGCACATCTGCAAAACTCACCAGAAAAACAGCCTGTACGCCCCTCTCTTCCAGCAGGCGGGCCTTTTCGGCATCGTCTGCCAGCTTGGGCACATGCCGGCCAAAACTGGCGGCAGGCACATCACGAAAAGTAAACACAGCAGGCACCAGGCCGGGGGCGTTCACCGCCGCATCGATCACCCGGCAATGGCCGGGATGCAGGCCGTCGAATGTTCCCAAGGCCACAGCCGTGGGCTGCGGATAGGGATTCGGTTGATTCAAAAAATCATAGATGATCTGCAAAATACTCATCCCCTGTTCTTCCCGGTTTGCCGCACCGGGTCATTCCTGCGGTGTTTCCAGTGCTTCTTTGCTGCAGAACAGCTTGCGGAATACCAGCTCGTCCGCTTCTGTATTCGCTTCGCCCACGCCAATGAACACGCCCTCTGCGGTGCAGACACGGATGCGTTCCCCGGGCGTAAAGTGCCGCAAGGGCAAGCGGGAAAGTGCCAGCGAATTGCCGTTGCTGAAGCGGTTGGCCGGGGCGGGGGTCACCGCCGCGCGGCGGCAATGGGCAAACAGACTCTCTGCCGGGCGAAGCACCTCTTCTGCCCT
>JAFYOA010000349.1 GCA_017547865.1 Clostridia bacterium | reverse complement strand
GCCCATAGCGCGGGCGATCTTGCGGTACTTTTCACCGGTAGCGCAGGCATTGTATTCCATAACGATGGGCAGCAGAATGGCGTTGGCAACACCGTGAGGAGTATCGTACACAGCGCCCAGAGAGTGAGCCATGGAGTGAACGATGCCCAGACCAACGTTGGAGAAGCCCATACCGGCAACATACTGGCCCAGAGCCATATCGGCACGGCCTTCGGGAGTGTTTTCAACGGCACCGCGCAGGCTGCGGGCGATAATCTCGATGGCCTTCAGGTGGAACATATCGGTCATTTCCCAGGCGCCCTTGGTGATGTAACCTTCGATGGCGTGGGTCAGGGCATCCATACCGGTAGCGGCAGTGAGGCCCTTGGGCATGGTGCTCATCATATCGGGATCGATCACGGCCACAACGGGAATGTCATGAGGATCGACGCAAACGAACTTACGCTTCTTTTCCACGTCGGTGATGACGTAGTTGATGGTCACTTCGGCAGCGGTGCCGGCGGTGGTGGGAACAGCGATGGTGGGAACGCAGGGGTTCTTGGTGGGGGCAACGCCTTCCAGGCTGCGCACATCTTCAAACTCGGGGTTGGTGATGATGATGCCGATGGCCTTAGTGGTATCCATGGAAGAACCGCCGCCGATGGCGATGATGTAATCGGCACCGGAAGCCTTGAAAGCGGCAACACCGTTCTGCACGTTCTCGATGGTGGGGTTGGGCTTAATGTCGGAATAGATCTCGTAGGGCAGACCGGCGGCATCCAGCACAGCGGTCACTTTGGAGGTCACGTTGAACTTGATGAGGTCGGGGTCAGAGCAGACGAAGGCCTTCTTAAAGCCGTGGGCCTGAGCGATACCGGCGATCTCCTGGATAGCACCGGCGCCATGGTAAGAAGTTTCGTTGAGAATAATTCTGGCTGCCATTGGAATACACTCCTTAATTATTTAAATTCAAAATATCGGCGGCATGGCCGCTTACACTTTAATTATAAAACACGCCGCCGCAAATGTCAAACTTTTAACGAACTGCCGTGAGAATTATTTTCTGCCCTCAAATAAAAAGAAGCGAAGAGCATTCTCCCCGCTTCATTTTATTATTTTACATCGCAGGCGTTTTCCAAAATCGCCGCAAATTCTTCCAGGCCTGCCTGGTCGTCTTCATCAAATCGGGCAAACAGCGGGCTGTCAATATCCAGCACACCCACCACGCGGCCGTTCTTGCGCAGCGGCACCACAATTTCAGAATTGGAAGCACTGTCGCAGGCAATGTGCCCGGGGAATTGGTGGACATCTTTCACCAGCTGGGTGGCATCTTCCGCCACGGCTGTGCCGCACACACCCTTCCCCACGGCAATGCGAATGCAAGCGGTTTTTCCCTGGAAAGGCCCCAGCATCAAGCCGCCGTTTTCCATCACATAAAAACCGGCCCAGTTAATGTCCGGCAGGTGTTCCCACAGCAAAGCGGCCGCATTGGCCATATTAGGCAGCGGGTGCCGCTCGCCTTCGGTCAGTGCCTTCAATTGGGCGTTCATCAGGCGGTACATCGCCTGTTTTTCTTCTCTCGTCATGGTTCTCCTCCTGTTTTATGCAAAAGTTTTATCGTTTGTCACGTCGCCGCTTCCGGCCAGCGAGATCGGTTCGCCTCCATAGGTGGGCGGCGGCAGCAGCAAGGCCACTGCAAAATCTTTTGTACGTGCGGCCCACTCACGCACCTCGCGCATAGCCTGTCCACTGTACACCTGGGTATCGCAGGCCACACCCACGACATCCAGCCCATAGGCACGAGCCAGGTACAGTGCGCGGTACAGGTGGTACTCCTGGGTCACAACGATCACACGCTTGGCACCAAAGACCTGCGCGGCCCGGGCCATGCTTTCATAGGTAGAAAAGCCCGCATGATCCATAAACACCGCTTTGGAAGGCACACCATCCGCAATGGCGCAGGCCTTCATGGTATTCACTTCATCGTAGGTATCGGTGCCGTGGTCACCGCTCATCAGAATTTTCTCGCTGGCGCCGGCTTTGTACAGGGCCACACCGGTATCAATGCGCTCCTGCAGCATGGCAGAAGGCGTTCCATCCGGCCGCACACCGGCCCCCAGCACCAAAATGCAGTCGGCGTTCCAATTGGCCGCCTCCTGTGGGGAAACGATCCTCCCCCGGGTGGAAAGCACCACCCAGCCGTTGGTCAGCACCACCGCCAGCAACCCGCAGACAAAGCAAGCCAGCAACCCCCACGCCCCACGGCGCAGCAGCTTTTTTCCTTTCATATTCATTTCTCCTTTTCAAAATTTATACCATGCTGTTACCACAGCAAAGTACACAACCGAATTTTCGCCCGTTCCAGCACAGGCATCACCTTTTTAAAGGTTTTCGCTTCCAAATAATAAGTAATGTTGTCGTATTCCACACCCTCTTTGGTGTACACGCCCTTTTTTATACGGAAACGCCGGAAACCAATTTTTTCAGCCACATGCATCATGCGGCGGTTGCCGGTCCAGGTTTGCAAAAACACCACCGGCCAGTTATGGCAGAAAATATACTGTACAAAGGCGAGCAGAGCGTTGGTTCCCCGCTGTTCCCCGCGGAACGCCGGTTCGCAAATATCGATGCCCAAAGCGATACGGTACGAAAGTTCACCGGCAGGCAAGGGCTCATCCTGTTTACCAATGTAATAGGCGCTGACAAAACCGATGTGCCGCCCGGTCATCTCATCTTCGATCTGCAGCAAAGAGCGCTCTCCAAAACGCCGGGGACGCTGCAGGTATTCCCGAGCCATGCTGCGGTATTTTTCCGGGTCAAAAGCCTTAAAATCCCGTTCTGCCAGCCAGGGGGAATCGTGGTCGTGCCACTCGGTCTGCACTGTCATCCAGCGCACCATATCTTCTTCGTCGCCGGCTTTAAAGTCCCTTAAAACAATATTGCGAAAACGCAGCCGCATACAAACACCTTCCAAACCTCTATGGTAACAGTATATCATTCCGCTCGCCTTACCGCAAGGCAAAACACAAAAACCCCCGCCGTGTTTCCACGACGGGGGCATTGTTTATGGTAATTTTACACCAAAGGAGAATTACTCAGCGTCCGGAGCATACAGATCCTGCAGCTTCAGCAGGTGGTTGTAACGGGCAACGGAGGTCTTCTCAGCCAGATCGAACAGCTCTTCAGCACGCTCGGGGAAGGAGCGAACCAGAGAGGAGTAACGAGCTTCACCCATGATGAAGTCACGATAGCTGGCGGTGGCAGCCTTGCTGTCGATGGTGAAGGGGTTCTTGCCCTCGGCCTTGAGAGCCGGGTTGTAACGGAACATATTCCAGTAACCGCTGGCAACAGCCTTCTTCATTTCAGCCTGGCAGTTGGTCATGCCGCCCTTAATGCTGTGCATTTCGCAGGGAGCATAGCCGATGATCAGGGACGGACCCGGATAAGCTTCGGCTTCGGCAATGGCCTTCAGAGTCTGGTTCATGTTGGCGCCCATAGCGATCTGAGCCACATAGACGTAGCCATAGCTCATGGCGATCTCGGACAGGCTCTTCTTGGAGATGGACTTACCAGCAGCAGCGAACTGAGCAACCTGGCCGATCTGAGAGGCCTTGGAAGCCTGGCCGCCGGTGTTGGAGTAAACTTCGGTATCGAAGACCATCACGTTGACGTCTTCGCCGGAAGCCAGGACGTGGTCCAGACCGCCGAAGCCGATGTCATAAGCCCAACCGTCGCCGCCGAAGATCCACACGCTCTTCTTGGAGAGGAATTCCTTCTCGGGCAGGATGGCCTTGCTGAAGGGGCACTCGGGAGACTTTTCGAGCTCAGCAACCAGCTTCTTGGTGGCTTCGCCGTTCTTTTCGCCATCGTTCTGGGTGGCGAGGAACTCTTCGCAAGCGGCCTTCTTAGCTTCGCAGGTGGTAACCTTAGCCAGCTCTTCCACCTTGCCGATCAGACGGGTGCGGATAGCCTTCTGGCCCAGATACATACCGAGACCGTGCTCAGCGTTGTCTTCGAACAGGGAGTTAGCCCAGGCAGGACCATGGCCTTCCTTGTTCACGGTATAGGGAGAAGTAGCGGCCGGGCCACCCCAAATGGAGGAGCAACCGGTAGCATTGGAGATGTACATACGATCGCCGAACAGCTGGGTGATCAGACGAGCATAAGCGGTTTCGGCGCAGCCGGCGCAGGAACCGGAGAACTCGAGCAGAGGCTTCTTGTACTGAGAAGAGATAACGTTGGCGTTGGAAGCAACTTCGGGCTTCTCGGTCACGTTCTCTACGCAGTAATCGAACACGGCCTGCTGAGCATCCTGAGACTCGCGGGCAACCATCTTCAGGGACTTGGT
>JAFYOA010000348.1 GCA_017547865.1 Clostridia bacterium | reverse complement strand
GCGGTGATCACCGAAGACGAAGCCACCCGTGCCGCTGTGCTGGAAAAATCCATGCGGCTGGAAGACCGCTATCTGGCCACCATTCCCGAAGACGGAAGCTGCAGCGAAGGTGCCCGCTATTGGAACATTGCCTGCAACGCGGTGTTCAGCGGGCTGGAACTGATGCACAGCCTGACCGGCGGAAAAGTGGACGTTTATCAAAACCAAAAGATACAAAATTACGCCAATTTTGGCGTTGCCATGCACATTGAAGAGCGGATGTTCACCCTGTATGCCGACAATGACCTGCACCTGCGTATGGCTGTGCAGGGGGATTGGCTGATCGCCCGCCGGGTGAACAGCCCGCAGCTGGAACAGATGGCGCTGTATATGCGCTCCGGCAGCTTCCGCGAGCAGATGAGCATGGAGCAGCTCCCGGGCTGCATCCATATCCACGCCTACAGCACGCTGCGGTGTTTTCTTACCTATGCAGAATACGCTATGCTGCCGCCGGTGGATGCGCCCCGCCTGCGGGATGCTTATTACCCCGGCGTGCAGATCGTGACCGCCCGGCAAAAGGGCGGGGAGAAGAGCGGCCTGTTTTTCTCTGCCAAAGGCGGGCACAACGCCGAATGCCACAACCACAACGATGTGGGCACGTTCATCCTGTTTTCCGATGGGCGACCGGCGGTGATCGATATGGGTGCCGGCGATTATACGGCGAACTCGTTTAACTACCTGCGTTATGTGGTGAACAAGCAGGTGAACTCCGGCTGGCATAACCTGCCCATGGCCGGCGGTGTGCAGCAACGAAACGGCCAGCAGTATGCCTCCAAAAATGTGGTGTACACCTGTAGAGAAGATGCCGTTCACTTTGCGTTGAACATAGAGGATGCATACGGGGAAGAATCTCCCATTCGCGTTTGGCGGCGGGAATACACCTTTGACCGCCGTGCCGAAACGCTGACACTGGCGGATGACTTTGAGCTGAAATGCGCGGAACGTGTGGAGTCTGTTCTGATGATGGCACAGAAGCCGGTGCGGGAAGAAAATGCCCTGCGTATTCCTGTGGAGGGCGGACGCGATGTGCGCGTGACGTTCCCCGAGGGCTGGACGGTGACCATTGAGACCATGGACCTGGCGGAGGATTACAATTTCCTGCGCGACTGGAACGGTGTGCTGTACCGCACCGTGTTGCAAAAAGAATGCAGCGGCAAAGAAACGCTGACGGTGACATTCAAGCAGGTAAACTGCTGAAAATGAGGAGTTGCTTTTATGTTTGAACAGTATTACGGCAAAGCCAAAGAATTGATGATTCCCAAAGAAGAGTGTCGGCTGTTTCCTGGTATTGACGACCGTGCGGTGTGGGAGAACCTGCACCCGCAGCAGAAGGAATTCTACCTGCGGGAAGCAGAAAAGCATTTGAATTACGATTGGCCGACCATTTCTGCCACACTGTATATGGATTATTCGCGGACCGGTGAGCGCTGGAACCACACCAACCAGGAATCCAAGCGCCGGGCGGTGCTGTTGTGCCTGGTTCTGGCGGAATGTATTGAGAATAAGGGCCGTTTTCTGGATGATATCATCAACGGTATTTGGGTGGTTTGTGAAGAAACCAGCTGGGTCGGCCCGGCGCACAACGGAATGTTCCCAAAAGGGGGAAGGCCGTCTGCGCTGCCGTTCTGGCGGGATGAAGATATCTGGGTGGATCACTTTGCCGGCGATACCGGCTGCCTGATGGCAGCGGTGCTGTCTTTCCTGGAACACAGACTGGATGCTGTGGCTCCGCAGATTACGGAGCGCTTGCGGTATGAGCTGATGCGCCGTATTGTGCTGCCCTGTGTGAATCACAACAACTTCCATTGGATGGTCAACGGAGATGGCGGTAAACTGAACAACTGGTCGCCCTGGTGCGCCGGCAACTGCCTGGCGGTCACGGCGGTCGTATGCGATGACGATGATATTCGGGCCGCTGTGTTTGAAAAGACGCTGCGCATTCAGGAAGGGTATTTCCGCGGCCTGCCGGAGGATGGCAGCTGTGATGAAGGTGCCCGTTACTGGAGCATTGCCTGCAACGGATTTTTTGAAGGCCTGGATGTCATGGAGAAGCTGACCGGCGGCAAAGTAAATGTGTATGATAATGAAACGCTGCGCCGGTATGCTCATTTCGGTGTGACCCAGCATATCGCACAGAATATGTTTACCATGTATGCCGACAACGACCGCAGTGTGCGCATCGGCTTGCAGGGGTTGTGGCAGATCGCCCGGAAGGTGGGGGACGACGAGCTGCGGCGGCTGGCAGTAAACCTGCGCAGCCCGAACTATGAGCAGCACGCCAACGACAATCAGCTGTTGCCTTGCTGTATGCACCAGCACGCTTATGCCACGCTGACCAGCATACTGTGTTACAATGCTTATGCGCAGCAGCCGTATGAAGACGCACCGTTGCTGCGGGATACATGGCAGCCGGGTGTGAAGATCATGACGGCCCGTCAGCAGGAAGGTTCGACAGAGGGTTTGTTCCTTTCTGCCCGCGGCGGTTCGAATTATGAAAGCCACAATCACAACGATGTCGGCTCTTTCATTGTGTATTCCGACGGCCAGCCGGCGGTGATCGACCTTGGCGCCGGTGTGTATACAGCCACTTCTTTTGGTGCCAAACGATACGTGGAGCATCTGCAGACGTCCTCTGTGTGGCACAATGTGCTGATGGCCGGTGGCGTAGTGCAGGAGGCTGGCCCGGCGTACAGATCTGCCGAAGAAGAATACAGCTGCGAGGAAGAGCTTTCCACATTGACGGTACGGGCCGAAAAAGCGTACCCGGAGTCTTCTCCGTTTGCACTGTGGAAACGCAGCTTTGCTTTGGACCGCGCAGAAGAAGCGGTGACGGTGGCGGATGAATTTGAACTGAAGCAGCCGGCAGCGGTGGAGTTTATTCTGATGACCGCCGTAAAACCGGAAAAGACGGAAACCGGCCTGCGTATTCCCGTGGCAGGCGGCCGCGATGTGCTGGCGGAGTGGGATATGCCTGTGGCCGTAGAAACGGAACATCTGACCTTCCCCGGCGACTTTATGTTTGAAGAAGATTGGAATGGCGAAGCCTGGCGCACCGTGCTGAAAAAAGACTGCAGCGGCCAGGAAACCTTCACTGTGACATTCAAGCAGGCAGACTGCTGAAAATAAGGAGTTGTTTTTATGTTTGAACAGTATTATGGCAAAGCCAGAGAATTGCTGATCCCCAAGGAAGAATACAAGCCTTTCCCCAGCATTGATGACCGCGACGTGTGGGAAAACCTGCACCCGGAACAGAAAGCCTATTACCTGGAAATGGCGGAGTCCTATCTGAATTACGATTGGCCCACCATTCCCGCTACCCGCTACATGGATTACTACCGCAACGGCAACCGCAGCCGCTATACCAATATGGAATCCCAGCGCCGTGCCGCTCTGCTTTCTCTTGCCATTGCAGAATGCATTGAAGACAAGGGCCGCTTCATCGATGACATCATCAACGGCATTTGGGTCACACTGGACGAAGCCAGCTGGGTTGGCCCCGCCCACAACCGCTTCAATCCCCCGGCACCGGAAGGCCGCGCCCTGCCGCCCACCACGGCCCAGGAAGATATTTACGTGGACCATTTTGCCGGCGATACCGGCTGTATGATGGCTGCTATTTACAGCTTTTTGAAGCCCCGTCTGGATGCGGAGACCACGCAGATCTGCCGCCGTATGGAATACGAACTGGATCGCCGCATCGTTCGTCCTTATGTGGAGCACGATGACTTCCACTGGATGGGCACGGAAGAAAATCCCGTGGTGAACAACTGGTGCCCCTGGGTCGTTTCCAACTGCCTGGCCGTTACGGCTGTTATTACCCGCAGCGAATCTGTTCGTGCCGCCGTGCTGGAAAAATCTCTGAAGCTGGATGACCGCTATATGCTCAACGTGGGCGAAGACGGCAGCTGCGATGAAGGCGCCCGCTACTGGGGCATTGCCTGCAACGCTGTGTTCAGCGGCCTGGATCTGATGTACGGCCTGACCGGCGGCAAGATCAACCTCTACGAAAACGAAAAAGTGCGCAAGTATGCACACTTCGGCACCAGCCTGCACATTGATAAAAACCAGTTCACCATGTTTGCTGATAACGACCGTTACCTGCGCCTGGCCATGCAGGGCGCCTGGGAAATCTCCCGCAAGGTGAACGATCAGGATCTGGCGAATATGGCCGTGTATATGCGCCCGGAAAGCTACAAAGCCCAGATGGAAGGCAAGCAGCTGCTGCCCGGCTGCATTCATATGCACGCTTACATTTCTCTTAAGGAAATGTTCAACTACAGCGAATACATGGCCCAGCCTGCCGTGGATGCCGCTCGTCCCCAGGATACCTGGCACCCGGTGATTCAGACCGCAACGGCCCGCCAGAAGGGCGGCAGTGTGGAAGGTCTGTTCTTCGCTGCCAAGGGTGGCTACAACGCCGAAAGTCACAACCACAACGACATCGGTACGTTCATTCTGTATTCCGATGGCAAGCCCTGCATCATCGATATGGGTGCCGGTGACTACCACGCCGATTCCTTCAGCGAGCGCCGCTATGAAGTGAACAAGCAGGTGAATTCCGGCTGGCACAACCTGCCCATGGCCGATGGCGTGCAGCAGAAGGATGGCCACAAGTACGCCGCCAAAGACGTGGAATACAGCTGTGAAAACGGCGTGACGAAGCTGGCAATGAACATTGAGACCGCTTACGACGAAGCTACGCCCATGGATTCCTGGCGCCGTGCGTATACCTTTGACCGCGCCGCCGAAACCCTGACCGTGACGGATACCTACGCCATGAAGCGCCCCGCTGCACTGGAAACCGTGCTGATGACCGCCGAAGAACCCGTGTGGGAAAACGGCGTGCTGCGCATTCCCACCGCCGGCGGCCGTGCCGTGCTGATGACCTGCACCGAAGGCTGGACTCCCACCGTGGAATACATGGATGTTTCCGGTGACTTTATGTTTGCCCGTGACTGGGATGGCAAGATGTTCCGCGTGGTATTTGCCTGCGCCGAAAAGCAGACCAACGGCACGATGACCATGACTTTCTGCCAGGAAAAATAAAGTTGTACAAACAACTTGGCGGGTATTGAAAAACATTTATAAACTTGCTATACTGGAACCGGCAGCTGCATTGGCTGCCGGTTTTCAACATGCTATGGCCTTTATAGAGAGGCGGGAAGGAGTTAACCCATGTTTGAAAAGTATTATGGAAAAGCAAAAGAACTGCTGGTGAGCCGCGACGAATATCGTCCGTTCCCCACCATCGACGAGCGCGAACCCTGGGAAGCCCTGGCACAGGAACAGAAGGACCTGTACCTGGAACTGGCCGAGCGCTATGTGGATTACGATTGGCCCAGCATTC
>JAFYOA010000347.1 GCA_017547865.1 Clostridia bacterium | reverse complement strand
TTGTGGTCAACATAGGCAATGGACAGTTCCGTCTTGACTCTGGGAATACCCATGGTCTCGAATTCCAGATAAGCCATGGTGCCGGTGGCATCCTGGGTCAGGGTCTGGTCAATTTTTACGGCAATTTCGTTGCCAACGATCATTTCACCGGAAACAAGATGCTTTTCAATAATTTTCTGTGCAATCGTTTTACCCATTGTGAATCAATCCTCCGATCATGTGCTCTTTGGCGTTGGAGATATGCTGCGTGGTCAGTTCTTTTGCCAGCTCGGCGTTGCCGGCGGCAATGGCTTCGTACATTTTACGGTGTTCCGCATTGGTTTTCGGGATTCGGTTCGGGTCTTCCATGGAGATCCGGCGGTAGCGGCGGGTCTTGCGCAGCAGGGGGGTCATGGTGTCCATCAGCACCGAGCGGCGGCTCAACTTGCAGATGGTATCGTGGAACATATCGTCGGCCTGCTGCAGGTGTACCAGGTCGCCCTTGTTGAAGTAGTAATCCTGCAGGTCCACAATGTGGGTCAACTCCCGCAGCCCTTCCGGGGTCATGTTCACGGTGGCGTAGTAAGAAACCAGCCCTTCAATGTGTTCGCGGATGCTCATAATGTCGATGAGGTCTTCTTCGGTAATGCCCAGCACCAGGCTACCTTTGCCGGTGTCTTCGATGAGCCGTTCCTGTTCCAGTCGGCGAAGGGCCTCGCGAATGGGTGTACGGCTTACCCCCAGGGTCTCGGCCAGTTTCAGTTCGGTGAGGATGTCTCCCCGGGGGATGGTGCCCATGATGATATCGTTTTCCAGCTGCTCAAAAACCTGATCGGCCAGAGAGACGGTTTTATATTCTCGCATTGCGTCGTTCCTCCATATCAAAACTTTTTAAAGCGGCCGGGGGCCAGCTGTTCCAGCATTTCTTCCAGCTCACCGTCAGACATCATGGTCTGGCGGCCGTCTTCGTATTCCTGGTCGATCCAGTCCTTCATGGTCTGCACCAGCGGGTCGCGCTTATCCACCAGCTGTTCGCCCTGCAGGCGGAACGCATGGTTGATCCAGTAAGCGATGCCGGCCAAACCGGAGGTCTTGCTGATTTGTACGGTGGCGGGGCGGTTCAAAATTTTATTGGTATCGAAAATCGTGTAAATTTCTTCGTCTTTCAGCAGACCGTCGGCGTGAATACCCGCCCGGGTCACGTTGAAGTTGCGGCCCACAAAGGGGGTCATGGGCGGGATCTGGTAGCCGATCTCCCGCTGGAAATAATCGGCGATCTCAGTGATGACCGTGGGATCCATGCCGTCCAGAGAACCGCGCAGAGAAGCGTATTCAAAGACCATGGCTTCCAGCGGTACGTTGCCGGTGCGCTCGCCAATGCCCAGCAGAGAGCAGTTCGCCGCGCAGGCGCCGTACAGCCAGGCGGTGGAGGCGTTGGCCACGCCTTTGTAAAAGTCGTTGTGGCCGTGCCATTCCAGGTGTTCGCTGGGAACATCGGAATAATGCTGCAGGCCGTAGATGATACCGGCCACAGAGCGGGGCATGGCAGCCTCGGTGTAGGGTACGCCGTAGCCCATGGTATCGCAGGCGCGGATCTTCACAGGTATGCCGGCCTCGCGGGAGAGCTCCTGCAGTTCATTGACGAAGGGCACCACAAAGCCGTAGAAGTCGGCGCGGGTAATGTCTTCCAGGTGGCAGCGGGGAATAACACCGGCATCGAAAGCATCGCGGATGGTGGCCAGGTAGTGATCCATGGCCTGCCGGCGGGTCATCTTCATCTTTTTGAAGATGTGGTAGTCGGAACAGCTGACCAGAATACCGGTCTCTTTAATGCCCAGGTCACGCACCAGACGGAAGTCTTCCTTGCTGGCACGGATCCAGCTGGTGATTTCCGGGAATTTCAGATCCAAAGCCATGCACTTTTCAATGGCCTCCCGGTCTTTCTTGCTGTAAATGAAAAACTCGGTTTGCCGGATGATGCCGTAGGGGCCGCCCAGCCGGCTGAGATATTTGTAGATGTTTACGATCTGATCTACGCTGTAGGGCTCCACGGATTGCTGGCCGTCGCGCAGGGAGGTGTCGGTGATCCAGATTTCTTCGGGCATGTTCATGGGAACACGGCGGTGGTTGAAGGCGACCTTCGGAATGGTGCCGTACGAATAGATGTCGCGCTGCAGGTTGGGTTCGGCAACATCCTGCAGAGAATATTTATAGGATTTCTGCTCCAGAAGATTTGTTTTATTGGAAATCTCAAGCATAGTGGAAACTCCTTTCCGGCCGGATATTCGTTTGATTGTATACAATTATACACGCAAACATTGTTCTGTCAATGCTTTAAAGCGATAATTTACAAAATCTTTTTTGGGCGCACAGAAAACCCTGCTTTGTCTTTGCGGGAAATACATCTTGATGGTATAAATGAATTTTTGAAAAGCATTTTATGCAAAACGGAACGATGCAAGCGGGGAATATGCCTCGATTTGACAAAACGCAATACGAAATTATTCAAAACGAAAATATCGCCGAAAATTACCGGCGAACAAAGAAAACCCGGCACACAACAGCGTGCGCCGGGCAAAAATTAATCATTCCAGTTGTAGGTATCGGTACCAAAATCGCTTTGCCAAACCCGCGGTGTTTTGGTGGTCATCCAGTCCATCGGGCGGGAAACCGCATGGGGTTCGCAGGCTTTTTGGAAAGCGGCTGTTACGGCAGTTTCCACTTCTTTTGTAAAGCAGCCGTTATCGGCAATGGAAACGAACAGCGGTGTGCCGCTTTTGGCCAGCACGTCCAGCCATTGCTTGTTCTTTTCCCAGTCCACCTGCCCGGTAATGCCCACGCAGTCGGCATCGGCAGCGTAAAACGCGCCGTGGTGCGGTGCGCGGAAGGCGAGGGTATTCACACCCATTTTGCGGGTGCGTTCCCATTCGCGGCCGCTGGTGTCATCGCCGGTGCGCTGCAGTTCAAACAAACCGGCAGAAAGGTGGCTGAAGGTGTTGCAGCCGATGATGAGAATATCGTCGCCGGCGGCTTCACGAATGGCCCGATACAGGGCCAGCACGATTTCTGCGGTGGTGCGGGTGTCGTCGGCAAAATCCACCGGCATCCCCAGGTAACGGTCGCTGTCCATGCCCCACTTGGCAAAAATATCGTAAGAGGTAAAATCGTGCTTAATGAGCTTGTAGCCCCAGCTGCGGATGGTGGCCACGTCTTCTTTGATCATTTCCAGCACAGCGGGAACGGAGGGATCCAGTGTATATTTGGTGGTTTCGTATTTGAGAATATATTCCTTCGGCAGTTCTTCGGTGGTCCACAGGGGACGGAACCAGATGCCCGGTTTGGCGCCCATGGCGGTAATTTCTTCCGCCAGCTTTTTCATATCGCCGAAGCGGCGGCTGCAATAGCGCCAGGGGCCGCCGTTAAAGTATTCCGCATCGTTGGTGCCGTTGTGGTGGCATAGCTGCCAGCCGTCATCGATCACCATAAAGGGCCGGTTTTTATTCTCTTTGGCACAGCCAACGATTTTGCGGGTGTGTTCCACAATGCTTTCGTAGGAGTTTTCGCCGTAGTTGCAGTACCAATCGTTGCCGCCGTATACCGGCTGCGCGGGCAGGCGGGGAGAAGGGCACATCATTTTGCAGAAACTGACCGCGGCGTCGAACGCGTCGCCGGTGTATTCGGCAAAAACAATCTCGGCCAGGGGCAAGGTGCGGCCCAGCAGGCGCACACCTTTGCGACCGGAGGTGGTGTCGGCGGTCAGGGTCACACCGGTGTCATCGCAGGCCCACCAGCACATGGCGTTGGGCTGGGTTTTTACACCAAAGGCAGAAACACTGCCGTTCCATGCGGCCAGAAAATACCAGGGCAGCACACCGGTTTCGCTGCGCTTTTTCCAGTGCAGGTCGCCGTAGCCCCGTTCCCACATATCCCCCAGTACATCTGCTTCGGCGGGAACGATGTTCTCCCAGTGCACACGCAGGGCCCTCACCGGTGTTTCACCGGCGGTAAGAGTAAGTACACTGTTTTCCAGTGTAACGTTCACGTCGGGGAAAAACGGTGTCTTCCCGTTTTCCACCGGGTACCAGTTGTTTTCTATATTGATTTCAAGTGAATAAAGCTGCATTTTCATGGTAAAAACCTCCCGCGGTCCTTCTTTTTTCAGTATAACATACTGCTGTTTTAAAGGGAAGAAAAATCTCACCCGAAAAAGATGTTGACAACTCAACATTCGCGTGCTATAATAGCATCATTCCAAGTGTGGGAGGGATTCGGATGATCCAGCGTTTCCAATCTTTTGTCACCGGCATTACGGTGTGCTACAAATACATTCAGCGGATCAAATCTGCCGAGATGACCGAGTTCGGCCTGAAGGGCACCCATGTGATGTGCCTGTTTTTCCTGCACCATAACCCGGAAGGCCTGACCGCGGCCCAGCTTTGCCAGCTGTGTGCCGAAGATAAAGCGGCGATTTCCCGCACTGTTTCCTTTTTGCAGGCGGGCGGGTATATCATCGCAGGAGAGAAAAAGTATCGTGCCCTGCTTACCCTTACCCCCGCCGGTCTGGAAGTGGCGCGGCGGGTGGATGGGCTCATTGAACAATGGGTTGGTTTGGGAGGCGATGGCCTGACCGACGAAGAACGCACTGCGTTTTATAAAGCGCTGGAGCAAATTTCCGGCAATTTGCGGGATCGGCTGGAAGATGCCGCCCGATAAATCGATTTTGCGTATAAAAAGGAGATACTATGGTTCGTTTTATTATTGATTCCGGCACAGATATTTTGCCCGAAGAGGCAGCGGCAAAAGGAATGATCCATCTTCCGCTGAAAGTGACTTTTGGCGAAGAGGAATACGCCGACGCGGTGGATATGAACCACCGGGAATTTTACGAGCGGCTGGTAGAAAGCGATACGCTGCCCAAAACCAGCCAGGTGAGCCCTGCTGATTTTGAAGCAGCCTACCGTCAGGTGGCCGAGGCCGGCGATACCGCGGTGGTCATCACCATTTCCGGCAGCCTTTCTGGCACATACCAAAGCGCCTGCATTGCGGCCGAGGGTTACGAGGGAACCGTGTTTGTGGTGGATAGCGCCAGCGTTGCCGTTGGTGAGCGTATTCTGGTGGAACTTGGTCTGCGCCTGCGGGATGAAGGTCTTTCTGCCGAAGAAATTGCCGTACGGCTCAACGAAGAAAAGCATCACATTCGCCTGCTGGCTTTGGTGGATACCCTGGAATACCTGAAAAAAGGCGGCCGGGTGTCCAAAACCGCCGCATTCGCCGGATCGGTGCTGAACATTAAGCCCGTGCTCTCCGTGGCAAAGGGCGAGATC
>JAFYOA010000346.1 GCA_017547865.1 Clostridia bacterium | reverse complement strand
TATCTGAAAGGAGAATGCCTTATGACAAACGAAAAAAAGATCATTTACGCGGACAACGCAGCCACCACAGCGGTCTCCAAACCGGTGCTGGATGCCATGCTCCCCTTCTATACCGAATTGTACGGCAACCCCTCCAGTCTGTATTCCATTGGCCGCAGCGCCAAAAAACCGCTGGAAGAAGCCCGTGAGCGCGTGGCCCGGTGCATTGGCGCCGAGCCCCAGGAAATTTACTTTACCGGCTGCGGCAGCGAAGCCGACAACTGGGCCATCAAAGGTGCTGCCCGCGCCATGACCAAAAAAGGCAAAAAGCACATCATCACCACAAAATTTGAGCACCACGCCGTGCTGCATACCTGTGCCGCCCTGGAAAAAGAAGGCTTTTCCGTCACGTATCTGGATGTACACGAAAACGGCATTGTGGTGCCTGCCGAACTGGAAGCCGCGATTCGTGAAGACACCGGCCTGGTGACGGTGATGTACGCCAACAACGAGATCGGCACCATTCAGCCGATTGCTGAGATCGGCGCCATCTGCAAAGCAAAGGGCGTGTGGTTCCATACCGATGCCGTACAGGCTGCCGGCAATGTGCCCATCCATGTCAAAGAGCAGAACATCGATCTGCTTTCCCTCAGCGGCCACAAATTCCACGGTCCCAAGGGCATCGGCGTACTGTATATCCGCAAGGGCATTGCGCTGCCCAATCTGCTGGACGGCGGTGCCCAGGAACGCGGCCGCCGCGCCGGTACGGAAAACGTTGCGGGAGCCGTAGGACTCAGCGTTGGCCTGGAACTGGCCTGCGCCACCATGGAAGAACGCAGCGCAAAGCTGACCAAAATGCGTGACCGCCTGATGGACGGCCTGCTGAAAATAGAACGCAGCCGTGTAAACGGCGACCGTGTGCAGCGCCTGCCCGGCAACCTGAACATGTGCTTTGAAGGCGTGGAAGGCGAAGCCTTGCTGCTGATGCTGGATATGAAGGGCATCTGCGGTTCCTCCGGCTCTGCCTGCACCAGCGGTTCGCTGGACCCCAGCCATGTGCTGCTGGCCATCGGCCTTCCTCATGAGGTTGCCCATGGTTCTCTGCGCCTCAGTTTTTCCGATGACAACACCGAAGAAGAAATCGATACCATTCTGGAAGTGCTGCCCCCCATTGTAGAACGGCTGCGGGCAATGTCTCCCCTATGGGACGCCATTCAGCACGGACGCACACTGTAATATTTTTTAAGAAAGAAGGACAACCTTATGGCATACAGCGAAAAAGTGATGGACCATTTTGCCAACCCCCGCAATGTGGGTGAACTGAAAGACGCCAACGGCGTAGGCGAAGTCGGCAATTCCAAGTGCGGCGATATTATGCGCATGTACCTGAAAATTGAAGGCAACACCATTGTGGATGTGAAGTTTATGACCTATGGCTGCGGCGCCGCCATTGCCACCAGCAGCATGGCCACCGAAATGGTGAAGGGCAAAACCATTGACGATGCCCTGAAGCTGACCAACAAAGCGGTGATGGAAGCCCTGGATGGTCTGCCGCCGGTGAAAGTGCACTGCTCTGTGCTGGCCGAACAGGCCATTAAAGCCGCACTGGCCGATTATTACCGCCGGCAGGGCATCGACCCCACCCCCATCGTCGGTGTGATCCCCGAATGCGAAGAAGGCCACTGCCACGTGAATTAAATGAAAACAGCAAACGGAGAGCAATCTTTGTTTGCTGTTTTTTTCTGCAGCCACTTGCCTGCGCAGGGTTCCTGTGCTATTGTTAATACAGAAAACGCTTTTCCCATCTTTTTGTGAGGTGACGAACGATGAATACAGAAAAACTCTGCGCGCTGATCGAACAGAAACAGGATCGCCTGTTTGAACTGCTGGGCGATCTCATCCGCATCAATTCCGAGAACTTCAGTTCTTACGGCAACGAACAAGAATGCCCGGCCTACATTGCCGAGCTGTGCCGCCAGCTTGGGCTGGAAACGGATTTTTATTCCCCCATGGAGCTGGAAAACTTTGAAAACCACCCGGATTTCTTCCCCGGGCGCCATTTGGAAGACCGCTACAACGTGACCGCCCGCTGGGTCGGCAAAGAAAACACCGATGCCCTGATGCTGATGGGACACCACGATACCGTGGTCATCGGCAACCCGGAAAACTGGAGCTTTGATCCGCTCTCCGGTGAAGTGCGTGATGGCTGCGTGTGGGGCCGTGGCGCCTGCGATGACAAATATGCCCTGGCCACCGTGCTGTTCCTCATCGAGCTGCTGCAGAAAGAAGGCTATACCCCCGGAAAAAACCTGCTCTTCACCGCCTACTGTGATGAAGAAAAAGGCGGTTCCCACGGTGCGCTGGCCGCCGTGCTGCGCTACCCCTGCGACCGCATTGTGAACATGGACTGCAAAAACTTTGAGATCTGGCACTGTGCTTCCGGCGGACAGGATGCCGCTTACCGTTTCCACACCGCAGAGACCGTGGACAGTGCCAAACTCACCGCCCAGGCTGTACCGGTGGTGATGGAAGTGATCGAAGAATTTGCCGCCCGCCGCCGCAAGGAACTGGAAGAAAACCGCTTCTACAAAGGCACCACCATTCCGGAGACCGCATTGCGCTATATGGGCATTCGTGCCGGCGACCGCGGTGCCGACCTTGGCGTGGGCGAAGTGATGTTCTGCGTCTATTCCGACAAGACGAAGGAAGAAATTTTTGAAGAATACAGAGAGATGGAAGCTGTGCTGACCGAGCGGCTGGCACCCATGGGCATTGTGGGCGACGGCTTTGTCTCCTGCTGCCGGTTCTTCCACTATGGTTACCGCGAGCCGGACTGCGAAGGCATTGTGGCCCTGCAGCAAGCCGCCAAAGAGGCCACCGGCCGGGATCTCGTTCCCTGCGGCTCCTGCCCCTCCGACCTTTCTGTGTTGATGAAATACGGCGGCGCAGATGTGTTCGCCTTTGGCGCCGGGCGTGACTTTGGCGTGTATGGCGGCGCCCAC
>JAFYOA010000345.1 GCA_017547865.1 Clostridia bacterium | reverse complement strand
ATGTGCTTCGGCATAGTCGATCTCTTCGTCGCGGGACTTGATATCCCAGGTACGCCAGGGAGCGATGATCTTCATCTGGGGAGCAAATGCCTTGATGGTCAGTTCGAAACGCACCTGGTCGTTGCCCTTACCGGTGCAGCCGTGGCAAATGGCATCGGCGCCTTCAGCAACGGCGATCTCGGCCAGATGCTTGGCAATGCAGGGACGGGCAAAGCTGGTGCCCAGCAGGTAGTCTTCATACTTGGCATCGCACTTCAGGGCGGGCCAAATGAAATCTTCCACAAATTCCTTCTTCAGGTCCAGAATGTACAGCTTGGAAGCACCGGTCTTCAGTGCTTTTTCTTCCAGACCGTCCAGTTCGGTGCCCTGGCCCACGTCGCCGGAAACAGCAATAACTTCGCAGTTATCGTAGTTTTCCTTCAGCCACGGGATGATGATGGAGGTATCCAGACCGCCGGAGTAGGCGAGTACAACTTTCTTGATCTTCTTATCTGCCATGATGGTCAGCTTCCTTTCCTCAAAAAACAAATGCAAATACGGTATTTCTTGCAAATACGAGTACTATTATATACGCTTTTACGAATAAATCAAGCTTTTTTGTGAATAATCATGCATTTCAGCACTTTGCCCAGTATTCTTATTCTTTTTAGGTTAAAATAACAACAGAATCTGCTGTTTTTCCCGTTTTTCGCGCAATTTCCCTTCTTGGCGCAACAATTTTATGGTTGCATGTGCATACCGTAAGATGTATAATCATAAATAATATACAATACTTTTCCAGGGAGGTTCCTTATGAAAGAGATTGAGATTACTGCACTGCAGTTCAACCCCTTTGAAAAAATCGGCAAGGAATGGATGCTCATTACCGCCGGCGACGAAAACGCCCACAACACCATGACCGCCAGTTGGGGCGGGCTGGGTGTTATCTGGAACAAAAACGTTTCCACCTGCTATGTGCGCCCCCAGCGCCACACCTTCGGTTTTATGGAAAACAGTGAGTTCTACTCCCTGTGCTTCTTCGATGAAAGTTACCGCAATGCTCTCTCCCTTTGCGGCACGCTCTCCGGACGGGACACCGACAAAGACAAGGAAGCCGGCCTGACCTGTGCCTTCCATAACGGCGTGCCTTATTACGAGGAAGCTTCGCTGGTGCTCATCTGCCGCAAGCTGTACAGCCAGTTCCTTACGGAAGAAAGCTTTGCGGATAAAGCCGTATACGCTAAAAACTACCCGCTGAACGACCTGCACAAAATGTACATCGGTGAGATCACCGCTGTACTGGTAAAAGAATAAGCTTTGCGCGGATGGATTTTTTCCTCCGCGCCTTTTCTTTGCGGAGGTTTTGTATGGTATTTTTCCGCCTTTTATGCTATACTAAAGCCATTCCTCAACAAAAGGAGAAAGCCATGCCTGATTTTTACGAAAACGATACCCGCCCGGAACGCGCACTGCTGGTCTCTCTGGACACCGGCGACTACGATGCGGAAGCTTCCGTAGCGGAATTATACGAACTGGTGCGCTCCGCCGGCGCGGAGCCTTTCGGCACCATTACCCAAAAGCGGCCGAACCCGGATACCGCCACCTGCGTGGGCTCCGGTATGATGGAGCAGATCGCCCAAACCTGTGAGACCCACGAGATCGATCTGCTTGTCTTCGACCGGGAGCTGACTCCTTCCCAGATCCGCAACATCGAAGAGATCAGCCACACCCGCACCATCGACCGCACCATGCTGATCCTGGATATTTTTGCCCTGCGTGCCCGCAGCCGTGAAGGCCGCCTGCAGGTGGAACTGGCCCAGCTGCGTTACCTTTTGCCCCGACTGATGGGCCAGGGCGCGGCGCTTTCCCGTTTGGGCGGCGGTATTGGCACCCGCGGTCCCGGTGAAACAAAGCTGGAAACCGACCGCCGGCACATTCGCCGCCGCATCGAGGGCATCCGCGATCAGCTGCGAGAGGTGGAAGCCCGCCGTGCAGAAACCGCCAAACGCCGCAAAAAAGACGGTGTGATCACCGTGGCGCTGGTGGGCTACACCAATGCCGGCAAAAGCACCCTGATGAACCGTCTAACCGACGCCGGTGTACTGGCGGAAGACAAGCTCTTCGCCACCCTGGACCCCACCGCCCGTGCACTGAAACTGCCCGGCGGCCGCAGCGTGATGCTGGTGGACACCGTCGGTTTTATCCGTCGCCTGCCCCACCACTTGGTGGAGGCT
>JAFYOA010000028.1 GCA_017547865.1 Clostridia bacterium | reverse complement strand
GGCGAAGACCGGTACCGCACGCGCAGCGTGGGGTGGGCGAGCCATCAGTATGCGAAGCATACGGTCGATCCCCATTGCCCGCTCCAAACCAGAAGATTCCAACCCGTTTTGGAATCTTCTTTTTTATTCAGCCCCAAAGAATCGAACCCGGGAGGGTTTGCGCGGCAAGAAAAGCACCCGGCGGGTGGTTTTCCGCGCAAAGCGGCGATGACCGGTACCGCACGCGCAGCGTGGGGTGGTCGAGCCAAAAGTATGCGAAGCAGACGGTCGATTCCCATTGCCCGCTCCAAATAAGAAGACTCCAACCTGTTTTGGAGTCTTTTTCTTTTTTGTAGCCCCAAAAATCGAACCCGGGAGGGTCTGTGCGAAAAGAAAAGCGCCCGGTGGGCGGTTTTCCGCGCAAACCTACGCAAAATTAAACCGGCGGTTGCAAAGCCGACCGTACCTTCTTATAAATTGATTGACGAATCAACCGGTAGTGCTATAATGAAAGTACGGGC
Source organism: Clostridia bacterium (assembly GCA_017547865.1). The sequence continues at coordinate 2,809 of JAFYOA010000028.1, read as the reverse complement.
AGTATACCGCCCGCAATACCGAACCGGGAGCTGATACCATGATCGACAGCCGCGTAGAATTTGAAAACGGACGCGTCAATCTTTACATCGACGGAAAACGGGAAACCGCCTGTGCTTACATCACCTACTTTGATGAGCGGTCCCGCTGCGCCGATTTTGCCAAAGAGGGATACGAGATCTATTCCCTCTGCGCCTCCTTCTCCGGTCTGCCGCTCAATTCCATTACGGGCTTTTCTCCGCTGTTTGGTATTTTCGATGTAAAAGGCCAACCCGATTACGGCCCCTTTGATAACAACGTGCGGCAGATCATTGCCGCCTGCCCCACCGCAAAGATCTTCCCCCGGGTTCGCGTCTCCATGCCCGCATGGTGGGTGGATGAACACCCGGAAGAAGTTTGCCCCACCCCCGGCAAGCCCGCCTGGTGGGCAGAAAATAAAACAGACGAGCCCCACTCCGACCTTCACCGGGAAGCATTGTATTCCGACCGCTTCCGCGAAACCGGTGCCGAAATGCTGCGGGAATTCATCGCCCACATTCACGCCTCCGATTACGCCGACCACATCATCGGCTACCAGATTGCCGGCGGCGGAACGGAAGAGTGGTTCCACTTTGATGAAAACGCCAGCTGCTGTGGCTGCACCGAACAAAAATTCAACGATTATCTGCACGACCACGGCCTGACCGCCCCGGATGTGCACACCCCGGTGCCGGATATGGCCCACTATGAAAAAGACGGCGCTGTGGAAGATCTCGCCACCCGGTGGTATCTGGAGTTTTCCTGCTTCAGCATTGCAGAAACCATTGCGCACTTTGCCCGTGTAGCCAAAGAGTGTGTACAAAACCAGCAGATCGTGGGTGTATTTTTCGGCTATGTGCAGGCTGTTCCCAGCCCGCTGCGCGGTTCCAGCGGCCTGTATGCCCTGCTGGAATGCCCGGACATCGACTTCTTCTGCTCGCCGGTTTCGTATTCCGGCATGCGCTCTTTGGGCGTAGACTGGGGCGAGCATTCCGCCGGCGAAAGCATTAAGCAGCACGGCAAGCTTTATTTTTTGGAAAACGACATCCGCACCTGCCTTTCGGATATTCCGGAGCATTGCCGCCCGGGTGTAGACCCGCAGAAAAAATACACCGCCAAAGTTTGGTACGGCCCCGAAACAGTGGAACGCTCTGTGTGGGCCATGCGCAAATCCTTCGCCCGGCAGCTGGTGCACGCCAACGCCCTGTGGTGGTTCGATATGTGGGGCGGATGGTACGCCAACCCGGACCTGGCCGCAGAAACAAAGCTGTGCCTGGAACTGATGCGGGAGCAGACCGCCGCCAAACGGCCGACAGACCGTGCCCACATTGCGGTGCTCTTCGACGAAAAATTCCCGTTCCGCGTTGGCAAAAATGACCCGTGCTTCAACAGTCAGTACCACCTGCACGACAAACTGGGCAGCACCGGCATGACCTTTGATGCGTTCATTACAGAAGACTACGAACAGAGCGTGCACTACCAGGCCGTGCTGTTCCCCTTCCCCGCCGAATTCGACACGGAAGAAATCAGCAAAATCAAGGCATTTCTGCAGGAAAAGCAGATTCCCTATGTGCAGCTGACCAAAGAAGACGCCGATCCTAATCCGGATTCTCTGCGCAGCCGTCTGCTGGCCGCCGGTGTACACTGCTACTGCCATTCCGGCGATGTGGTCTACCACGGCAACGGCTTTTTGTGCATTCATGCTGCCGCCGCAGGCAAAAAGACGATCACCCTGCCCGAAGCAGCGGAGATCACCCCCATCGTCCCCGGCGGAGAGCCCTTTACCGCCCGGGAATTCGAAGTGGAGATGCAGACGTTCGAGACCCTGCTGTTCCGCGTTTCTTAAAATTCAATATGCTATAATAAAAAGGACAGAGCCAAACACTCTGTCCTTTCGCTTTCATTTAAGTTGCGCCCCGCTGCATCCGCTCGGAACGGCTCAGGTATTCAATGATGTCTTTGCGGGTCACAATTCCCACAAACGACTGCAGATCGTCCACCACGGGCACGAAATTCTGGTTCATCACCCGGTGCAGCAGTTCATCCATGCCGGCGGTAATTTTCACCGGCGGATTATGGTCAAAGGTCAGCGCATCCCGCATCAGCACGTCTTCCACAGATTTCATCGGTACGCGCTGCAGCTCACCTTTCTGCTGCTCCACAAGGTACCACAAAAAATCCCCTTCGGTCACGGTGCCAATGTACTTATTCTCCCGGCTCACCACCGGAATGGCACTGTAACCATGGTAACGCATTTTTTCCAGCCCCTGCCGCAGGGTGCAGTCATCGTACAGGGTCGCCACATCTTGTTTTGGGTGAATAAAATAAGCAATGTTCAAAAATCATCCCTCCGGTTCTCCCTTGCCGCGGGAGCATCTCCATTGTACTCCTTTTGCGGCGGCAAATCTTGCCAAATTTCCTAATAATTTGTGAACGAACCGAAAACAGGCGCTTCGCCTTTTCTTCATTTTCTCCTTTCGGCGCGGGTGCTTCCCCGGCCATTTTTATTATACAATAAATTTTATGTAAAGTACAGCGGCATTTCGCACAATTCGGCAGGGCAATTTTCTACAGCAAAAAAGGAGAGGCAAAACCTCTCCTTTGCATGTGATTTTACAGAGAACGAAACCCCTTGCCCAGGGTCTCACTGGAGTTAACGATGGTGAGGAAGGCCTTGGGATCTGCCTTGCGGATGAAATTGCGCAGCAGCATGGCCTCTCTGCGGGAAAGAACCGAAAGAATGACCACCTGTGCTGCGCCGGTGTAAGCGCCTCTGGCATCGTATACCGTGGC
>JAFYOA010000344.1 GCA_017547865.1 Clostridia bacterium | reverse complement strand
GTCACCGGTCAGCACCATTTTCCACACGTTCTTCGCAATGTTCACATTGGAAAGAACCGTCAAGTTCACTTGTTTCACACCATTTCCCCTTTTCTTTCATTCTATCATCACCGGCAGCGCCGGGGTTCATCGTTTTACAGGGCGTTCCACACGGGTTCGCCGTTCACCAGGGTAAGCTTGCACACACCGTAGAGAGTCTCGCCGGTAAAGGGAGAACTTTTGCCCTTGCTCACAAAATCGGCCGGGTCCACCACATAAGCGGTCTCGGTATCAAACACCGTCAGGTCTGCCGGGGCACCCACCGCAAGGTCAGTGCCAATGCCGAAGCGTTTGGCGGGGGCATCGTGCATAACATCCAGCAGTTTTTCCAGCGTCATGGCACCGGTCTTCACCAGCTTGGTGTACATCACCGCAAAGCTGGTCTCCAGGCCCACAACACCCATCAGGCTGCCGGCCAGTCCCTTGCCTTTTTCTTCGGCAGAGTGCGGTGCATGGTCGGTGATGAGCATGTCCACCGTGCCGTCCAGCAGGCCTTCCAGCAGGGCTTTCCGGTCTTCTTCGCTGCGAATGGGCGGGTTCATCTTAAAGCGGCCGTCCTCCCCGATCATGGTGTCGTTCATCACCAGGTAATGGGGGCCGGTCTCGCAGGTCACGTTCACGCCGCGGGCCTTGGCCTCGCGGATCAGCGCCACGGTCTCTTTAGCGGAGACATGGCACACATGGTAGGGGCAGCCGGTCTCTTCGCTCAGGCGAAGGTCGCGTTCCACCTGTTTCCATTCGCTTTCGCTGCAAATGCCCTTGTGGCCGTGGGCTTTGGCGTACTCGCCGTCGTGAATATAACCGCCGCGGAGCAGTTCATTCACTTCACAGTGGGCCACCAGCATTTTATTCAGCCGCACGCATTCCTGCATGGCGGCGCGCATCATCTCTTCGCTCTGCACGCCCTTGCCGTCATCGGAAAAACCAATGACATCCGGGGCCATGGCGGCAAGATCCGCCATCTCTTCACCGGCTTCGTTCACGGTGATGGAGCCATAGGGATACACATGCACCTTTGCATCCTTACGGATGGCTTCCAGCTGCAGATCCAGATGTTCGCGGCTGTCGGGCACAGGCTTCAGGTTGGGCATGGTGCACACGTGGGTGACACCGCCGCGGGCCGCCGCCAGGCTGCCGGTCTCCATGGTTTCCTTATACAAAAAACCCGGTTCTCTGAAATGTACATGTACATCCACAAGACCCGGCAGAACCAAACACTTATTCAAATCAAACACTTCTGCCTTGGGGTAAGCGGAAGTTTCCATATTGGGCGAAATAGCAGCAATCACGCCGTCCTGCACCAGCAGATCCGCCGCGACGAACTGTTTGTTGGTATAGACAGTTGCATTTTTCAGCAGCATTTCCTTCACAGCCGTTGTCTCCTTTCGCATGGGCCGCACAGGGCCGTTTCCGTTCTTTTTCGCCGCATTTGGGCAAAAAAAAACCGCCTTCACGGCAGGGCACAGTTCTCATACGGCGCATACCGCAGCGGTCGTTTCCTGTCCTGCCAGCGTCCAACAGGTCATTCGGCCTGTTTTAAGTATATTACCATATTGCAGGCAAATTGTCAATAGAAAAAGCACTGTGCAAAAACTCCCGTTGCAAGCCGGCGGTGCCTGTGCTACAATAAAACTATGAAAAAACGGAGGAGGCGTTTCCATGCCCACACTCACCTATAAAGAAAACGACTTTTACCTGGATGGCGAAAAATTCCGCATTCTTTCCGGTACCATCCATTACTTCCGCGTGCCAAAAGAATACTGGCGCGACCGCCTGACCAAACTGAAGGCCTGCGGCCTGAACGCCGTGGAGACCTACACCTGCTGGAACCTGCACGAGCGCCGGGAAGGCGAATTCGATTTTTCCGGCATGCTGGATATCGAAGAGTTCATCCGCACCGCCCAGGAACTGGGGCTGTATGTGATTCTGCGCCCGGGCCCGTACATTTGCGCCGAATGGGACTGGGGTGGACTGCCCAGCTGGCTGCTGACCTACCCCCGCATGAAGATGCGCTGCTACGATGAGCTTTTCCTGGAAAAACTGCGCCGCTACTATGCCGAACTGTTCCGCCGCGTGTCGCCTTTCCTTTCCAACAACGGCGGCAACATCATTATGGTGCAGGTAGAAAACGAATACGGCAGCTACGGCAACGACAAGCGCTACCTGCAGGCCATTGCGGACCTGTACCGTGAATTCGGCGTGGAATGCCTGCTGTTCACTTCCGACGGTCCCAACGATTTGATGCTTTCCGGCGGCTCTGTGGATGGACTGCTGGCCACCGCCAACTTTGGCTCCCGCCCGGACGAAGCCTTTACCGCCCTGCGCCGGGTGCGCCCCCACCAGCCCATTATGTGCACCGAATACTGGTGCGGCTGGTTTGACCACTGGTACGAAGAACACCACGTGCGCACCGCCGACGACACCGCCCAGGTGTACGACCGCATGATGGAACTGGGCGCTTCCGTGAACATTTATATGTTCCACGGCGGCACGAACTTTGCTTTCTCCAACGGCGCCAACGATTACGGCACCTACGAACCCACCATTACCAGCTACGATTACAACGCCCTGCTGACGGAAGCCGGCGACCTGACCCAGAAATATTACGACGTAAAAGCCGTCATTGAAAAGCACTTTGGCCCCGCCCCGCAGATTGAAGTGAAGAACACGGAAAAAGCCGCCTACGGCAAGCTGGAACTGACAGAGATCGCTCCGCTGTTCGAAAACCTAGAGAACCTTTCCTCCCCCATTGCCCACGCCGCGCCGTTGTGCATGGAAGAAGTGGGCCAGGACTTTGGCTACATTCTGTACCGCAGCACGTTCAAAGGCCCCAAGGGAACCAACAAGCTGGAAATCGACGGCGTGCAGGACCGCGCCCAGATCTTCCTGGACGGCAAACTTGCCGGCATTATTGAACGCAGCCGCCGCACCGATGAGATTGAGCTGACCTTGGGCGATGACGACGAAGTGCAGGTGGATATTCTGGTGGAAAATATGGGTCGCGTAAACTACGGCACCAAGATTCCCACCGAGCGCAAGGGCATTGTGGGCGGCGTACGCCTGGGCCTGCAGCACCAGTTTGGCTGGGAAATGTACCCCCTGCCCATGGAAGATCTCTCCAAAGTGCAGTATAAGCCCCATACCGGCGAAGTAACCGGCCCCGCCCTGCTGCGCGGCGAGCTGGAGATCACCGGTACTCCCTGCGACACCTTTGTGCGTCTGCCGGGCTTTACCAAGGGCATTGTGATCGTCAACGGCCACAACCTGGGCCGCTACTGGAGCACCCCGCCCACCAAGACCATGTATCTGCCCGCACCTTTCCTGAAGGAAGGCAAGAACGAGGTCATCGTCTTTGAACTGGAACACGCGGAGAATGCGGCCATTCAGTTTGAAGATGAACCCGAACTGTAAGCAGGCAGAAATCCAAACGTAAAAGTTTTGATCAAACTTTTTCAAAAGGCGGACAGCGTCCGCAGCCATGCCGCAGGATAGAATGCATAAGTGTTTTGTAAGTGCCCGCGCCAAAAGATTGGCAGAAGCATGGCAGCGT
>JAFYOA010000343.1 GCA_017547865.1 Clostridia bacterium | reverse complement strand
GGTGAAGAAGGGCGACTTCATCGGTACCGTTACCCTGCGGTATGCCGATAAGGAACTGCAGACCATTGACCTGGTGGCTGCCGAGACAGTGGAACGCAGCGATTTCGCCACGGTGATCAGCAAGGGCGAAGATGTGCTTACCTCTCCCTGGTTCAAGATTATCACCCTGGTGGTCGTTGCTTTGGTGGTGCTGTACATCGTTATGCTGGTGGTCTACAACGTGAAGCGCAGCCGCATCAAGGCCCGCCGCCGTCACCACCGTTAACTGAAGAACCAAGACCCATCGCTTCGGCGTGGGTCTTTTCTTATTCCACGCTGCGTGGGTTGTGCCGAAAAACAATGTGTGCTAAGATAAATTCAATCAACAACGGGAGGATTGTGCATGGACAGATACATCACCGCCGGGATGATCCGCCGCCTACGGGAGGCCCGGGGCATGACCCAGGAAGAATTGGCGCAGAAGATCTATGTCAGCAGTAAGGCGGTCAGCAAATGGGAGACCGGCCAGGGTCTGCCGGATATTTCTCTGCTGGAACCGTTGGCTGCGGCGCTGGAAATCTCAGTAACAGAGCTGCTCTCCGGCTGCGATGTGCGCAACGAAAACCGGAATTTCAATATGCATCGGGTGTGCTTTTATATGTGCCCGGTGTGCGGTAATATCGTGCAGTCCACCGGCAAGGCCATGGTCAGCTGCTGCGGTATTACGCTGCCGCCCCTACAGGCAGAAAACGCCGGAGGAGAACATGCGCTTCGGATTGAGCCGGTGGAAGACGAATTCTACGTCACTCTGCAGCATCCCATGAGCAAAACGCATTTTATCTCATTTCTTGCGGCAGTCACAGACCAGGGGGTGCAGCTGGTCAAGCTCTATCCCGAAGGCCCGGCAGAGGCCCGTTTTAAGCGCAGTCGCGTGCGTTGGGTGTACGCCTGCTGTAATCGCGACGGGCTCTTCCGTATAAAAGTATAGTGGTATAATAAAACAGCCGGTGTGCATTTAAAACGCATACCGGCTTTTCTTATTCTGTTTTCACTTTTTTTCGGGTCATCCACCAATGCACCGCACAGGCGGTCAGCACGCCCAGCAAAATTCCGCAGAGAACGTCCGAGGGGTAGTGCACAAAAAGATACATGCGGGAGAGGGCGATGAGCCCTGCCAGCACCAGCGCCGGTGCGCCCCACTTTTTGCTGCAGAGAAACAACGCGGTGGCCGCCGCAAAGGAGGAACCGCTGTGCCCGGAGGGGAAAGACCAGCTGTCCGGCGGGGGAATCAGCAGCTCAATTTCGGCCTTGGTAAACGGCCGCGGCCGCTGCACAATGTTTTTGATGATCAGATCGCCGATGACATAGGCGAAGAGCAGAGAAAACAGCACCGCCCATCCCCAGCGCCGGGTTGTTTTGCGGCACAAAAGCACCACACCCAGTAAAATCCACACAATACCCACATCGCCCAAATGGGTGATGAACGTGAATGCATGGTCTAAAAATTCGCAGCGCAGGGTCTCCTGTATCCATTGCAGCAAAGCCATAGGCAAACTCCTTTTTTGATTCTTTTGCACCGGTCTAAAGTATTTGCCGGTACCATATCCATTATTATAATGTTTTCACCACAGAAAGGCAAGGGATGGTTATGGAAGAGAACAGAGCTTTTCATGCAATGGAGGGCGCGGAGGCGGTTCACCTGCTGCAAAGTGACAAAGAACAGGGGCTGCAGCCCGGGGATGCCGCTGTGCGCCTGCGTTCGTACGGAAAAAACGAGATTCGCCGGGGAAAAAGAAAAAACTGGCTGCAAAAATTCCTGGCGCAGTTTTCCGATGTTATGGTCATCATCCTGCTGGTTTCTGCGGCTGTTTCCTATGCGGCTGCCCGTTTCAGCGGAGAAGACGGTTCCGTCGATGCCGTGATTATCCTGCTCATTGTGGTGGTGAACGCTGTCATCGGCACCGTGCAGGAAAGCCGCGCGGAACACGCCATCGATGCCCTTCGCAAACTTTCTTCACCAAAAGCCACGGTGATGCGCGGCGGCCGGCGCTGTACTGTTTTGGGGAGCGATGTGGTGCCCGGGGATATCGTGCTGCTTTCTGCCGGAGATGTTGTTCCGGCAGACCTGCGGCTCCTTTCCGCCACAGACCTGAAAGTAGAAGAGTCCTCCCTTACAGGAGAATCGGAGCCTTCTTCCAAAAGCACACACACCTGTGCGGAAAACGCTCCTTTGGCCGAGCGGAACTCCATGGCGTTTGCTTCCACTGGGGTGGTCACCGGCCATGGGGTGGGGGTGGCGGTGGCCACCGGCATGCACACCGCCGTGGGAAAAGTAGCTGCCATGCTGGCAGAGGAAGAAGCTCCCAAAACGCCGCTGCAGGAACGAATGGAGAAAACCGGCCGGGTGCTGGCCCTGGCCGTGCTGGCGGTGTGCGCCGTTATCTTTTTTATGGGCCTTTTGCGCCGCAGCGCTCCCCTGGAAATGCTGCTGCTTTCGGTTAGCCTGGCGGTGGCGGCCATTCCGGAGGGCATGACAGCGGTGATCACCATTGTGATGGCACTGGGGGTCAGCCGTATGGCAAAAAAACGCGCTATTGTGCGTCGTCTGCCTGCGGTGGAGACGTTGGGCAGTACTACGGTGATCTGTTCCGATAAAACCGGTACCCTTACCCAAAACCGCATGACCGTGGTACGGGTGGCCGATGCCGAAGGCGCCCAACCCCCGGAAAGCGAAGCCGCCCGGGAGATCCTCACCCTGTCTGCTGTGTGTACCAACTGCACAGAGGATGACGGCGACCTGCTTGGAGAGCCCACCGAAACCGCTTTGGTACGCGCCGGCGGAGAAAGACTTGCCTCACTGCACGCCGTCTGTCCCCGGGTGGCAGAATTCCCGTTTTCTTCTGTGAGAAAGCGGATGACCGTGGCAGTAAAGCATGGGAATGGCCTGCGGCTGATCTGCAAGGGCGCGCCGGAAGTGGTGCTGCAGCGCTGCACCCGGGTATTGCTGCATGGCGGCATCCGCCCGCTGGAACCCGCTTTGCGCCGTCGGCTGCTGCAGGAGAACACCGCCATGGCCCGCTCTGCTCTGCGGGTGCTGGCGGTGGCCGTAAAAGACTGCACCTCCATGCCCGCCAATGAGGAAGATGCGGAGAACGATCTGATCTTCTGTGGGCTCATTGCCATGGAAGACCCGCCCCGGCCGGAAGTGAAAACCGCTGTGACCCGGTGCCGAAAAGCCGGTATCACGCCCATTATGATCACCGGGGATAACGGCGCGACCGCCGCTGCCATCGCTGCGCAGATCGGCCTGGATGACAGCGGCAAAGTGGTGACCGGCGCAGAACTGGACCGGATGAACGAAGCGGAACTGCAGCGGTGTGCCGGTGAATGCCGGGTGTTTGCCCGGGTCTCTCCGGAACACAAAATGCGGCTGGTAAAAGCACTGCGCGCCCGGGGCGAAGTGGTGGCTATGACCGGCGACGGCGTGAACGATGCACCGGCGCTGAAGGCTGCGGACATTGGCTGTGCTATGGGCCGCGGCGGCACAGAGGTGGCCAAATCCGCAGCGGATATGGTGCTGACCGATGATAACTTCGCCACCATCGTGGAGGCCGTGCGGGAAGGCCGCGGCGTGTACCGCAATATCTGCCGCACCGTTCATTTCCTGCTTTCCAGTAATATCGGAGAAATCCTGCTCATCTTTTCCGCATACCTGCTGGGAATTCCGGTGCCACTTTCGGCTATTCAGCTGTTGTGGGTCAATCTGGTTACCGATTCTTTTCCGGCGCTGGCCCTGGGGGTGGAACCGATTGCCGGGGATGTGATGGAACAGCCGCCTGTGAAAAACAACCGCAGTATTTTTTCGGGCGGGGCCGGTCTTTCCATGGTGGTAGAGGGGAGCCTTATCGGCGCGCTGGCGCTGCTGGCCTATTCCATCGGCCGTGTTTGGTTCGACGTGGATCCAAATTTCCCGCAGATCGGCAGCACCATGGCCTTTGCGGTGCTGGGGCTTTCTCAGTTGGTGCATGCCTTCAATATGCGCAGCGAAGGCTCGGTGCTGGCTATGGGACTGTTTACCAATGCAAAACTCAACCTTGCCTGTGGGTTTTGCGCGGTGCTGCAGCTGGCGGTGGTTGTTGTTCCCACTTTTGCAGGTTTGTTCGGAACGGTGATGCTCGGGCCGGTGCAGTGGCTGGTGGTGGCGGTGCTTTCCGTGGTTCCCCTGTTGGTGTGCGAACTGGAAAAGAAACTCACCGGCAAAGCATAACAAAAGGCGCTTCCTCCGCGTTTGGCGGGGGATGCGCCTCTTTTTGTAAAAAAATTACAGGGAAGATATTGACAAATAACTGTACTGCGTGCTATAGTACAGTTGTACCGTGTGTATTACACACAGTGCGGTAATTTGAGAAAGGAGATTCCGGCAATGTTTTATCTGGATTACAAAAGCGGGCTGCCGATCTACGAGCAGCTTTACCGCAGCGTGACAAAAATGGCCGCCGCGGGCATAATGGAAGCAGATGGAAAGCTGCCCGCTGTACGTGCCCTGGCCATGGAACTGGGCATTAACCCCAATACCGTGCAGAAAGCATACCAAATGCTGGAACGCGATGGCGTGATTTACTCGGTGCCCGGCAAGGGATCCTTCATTGCGGGAGAAAATGAGGCCATGGAACAGCAGAGAGAACTTGGAAGAGAAAAACTGCGGGAAGCCATCGGTTATGCGTTTGACTGCGGACTTTCCGCCGATGCACTCAGCGAACTGTGCGAACAGTATATTCAGGAGAGGGGGAAGAAGCCGTGATCGAGATTCGTGATTTTACGAAAAAATTCGGCGATTACAAGGCATTGGACAGCATCAGCCTCACCGTGGAGAACAGCCTGATTGTGGGTTTGGTAGGCTCCAACGGTGCCGGTAAATCCACGCTGCTGCGTTCCATTGCCGGTGTGTACGAGGGCGATGGCGGCACCCTGCTGGTGGACGGAGAATCCCCTTACGAAAACCCCGGCGTAAAAGAACGGGTGTTCTTCGTGTCCGATTATCCTTATTTCCACGGCAGCCAGACTTTAAACGAACTTGCCGCTTTCTATGCCCGTTTTTACGGCCGCTGGAGCAAAGAAAAATTTGAACACCTCTGCACCGTGTTCCCGTTGGAACGCAAGAAGCGCCTTTCGGAAATGAGCAAGGGTATGCAGCGCCAGTGCGCCCTCATCTGTGCCGTTTCCTGCTGCCCGGATTACCTCATTATGGATGAGATCTTCGATGGTCTCGACCCCGTGATGCGCCAGCTTCTCAAGCGCATCGTTTCCGGCGAAGTGGAAGAACGCGGCATGAGCGTGGTCATTGCCTCTCACAATCTGCGTGAACTGGAAGATTTCTGCGATTACATCGGCATGCTTCATCGCGGCGGCATCGTGCTGGAAAAAGACCTGGATTCCATCAAGCTGGGTGTGCACAAGCTGCATGCGGCTTTCCGTCCTATGCCCGATCTGGAAGAACTGAAGAAGCAGCTGGATATCGTCACCTGCGATGTGAAGGGTTCGCTTTTGAACCTTGTGGTGCGGGGAGAAGAAGGGGAGATCCGGCGTGTGTTCGATACGCTGCAGCCTATTTTCTACGAAACGCTGCCCCTCACCCTGGAAGAAGTATTTATCAATGAAATGGAGGCGGCAGGCTATGACCTCGAAAACATCCTTAAATAACCCCATGCATGGCTTTTTCGCCACCTGGCGTTATGCACTGTACAAAACCCGTGGCACAGCCTTCCTTTACATTGGCATGCTGGCCCTGCTGCTGCCGGTGCTGTTCACCCTGATTTGCAGCGGTATTCACCTCAGTATGCGCGATTACGCCTACACTTTTGGTTCTGCCTGGGATGCAAATGACCTGCAGGATCTGACCGTATCCATGCAGATCGCCTGTATGGTGCTGGTCAGTGTGTTCGCCAAAATCCTCACCACCGTGTTTACCATTGCCCTCAGTGTGCAGCTCTTTGGTTTTATGCACAAAAAGCGCAGTGTAGATACATTCCACGCCCTGCCTGTGCGGCGTGTGCCCATGCTGCTGGGCAATATGGCTGCGGCCCTGTCCATCTTGATGGTCCCTATGATCGTCACGTTTTTGGCCTGCGGCATCATCGCCGGTTTTCACCAGGCACTGCCCTTTGAATTTTGGATCGAGTTCCTTCTGCCCCTGATGGGCGATACCCTGCTGGGGATGCTGGCCTGCTTCGCCTTTGTACTCTTTATGCTGGTG
>JAFYOA010000342.1 GCA_017547865.1 Clostridia bacterium | reverse complement strand
GGCAATGCCAACAGCCAGGTCGGCCTGCCGCTCACCGTGTTCCGTTTGGAAGAAGAGCACGAAGCTGCAGTGATCGAAATGGGCGTGAGTATGCCCGGCGAAATGGACCGCCTGTGTGCCGTGGCCCGGCCCACCTGCGCCGTTATGACCAACATCGGTATTTCCCACATTGAATACATGAAGACCCAGGAGAATATCCGGGATCAGAAATTCCGTATCACCGGCGCTTTCAACGAAGATTCCGTGCTGTTCCTGAATATGGATGACCCGCTGCTGCGTGAGCTTTACGGCAAGCAGAATTACAAGACCGTTGGTTTTGGTCTTTCTGCCGATGCCGACTACCGTGCCGAAGATATCTGTGCCGATGGGGAAGGCACCACTTTCCGCTGCATTGCCCCTAATGGGGAAAAGACCGTGCGCGTTCCCGTGCCCGGAGAACATAACATCCGCAATGCACTGGCTGCCATTGCCATAGCCGAAGCTCTTGGCGTAGATGGCGATGCTGCCATTGCGGCCCTGGGCACCTATACGCCCCCAGCCATGCGCCAGCAGATCCACAGTGTCGGCGGCATTACGGTGATGGATGACACGTACAACGCCAGCCCGGATTCTGTCAAAGGCGCTTTGGGCATCCTTCGCACTCTGCCGGCTGCCGGCAAGCGCATTGCCGTTTTGGCCGATATGTTTGAACTTGGCGACCACACCGTGGCAGCCCACACCGCCGTAGGCACACACACTGCCGAATGCGGTATCGATGTGCTGCTTTCTGTTGGCGGGCAGGCAATGCATATGCTGGCCGGTTTTACTGCCAACGGGGGAAAGGAATGCGCCGCCTTTGCAGATAACGCTGCCGTGTGTGAAAAGCTCGGTGATCTTCTGCAGCCCGGTGATGCTGTGCTGGTGAAAGGTTCCCGCGGTATGAAGACCGATGAAGTCATCCGCTGGCTGTTGGAAAAATATTCGTCAAAATAACGAAAGCACGTGTTGAAAAAATGAGGTTACAGGTTTGCTGAAAAGCAAGTCTGTAACCTTTTTGTTACACTTTTTTAAAAAAAGAGTAAGAAACCGCCGCTTTTGAGGAAACTTAAGCTGCAAAGAATTGCGTTTGTAACCCTTTTGTAATCTTTTTTGCAAAAAAGGCATCGTCAAAATCACGAAAATCTCCGGAAAGCTTGCAATCTGTGTTCGTCTATGGTACACTGTAAACATAATGTAACCGTTTTGTAACCTTTTCTTCTAATTTGGAATAAAAAGGAAATTTAAAGGAGGTTTTTGACATGTGGATTAAAAGATGCCGCTCCGTGGTCAGTTTTGTGCTGGCTGTACTCCTCATTGCCGGCATGTTTCTTCCCCTGGGCGGCCTGAAGGCGCAGGCTGCAGGTTTGACCGGTATCGGTTTGGCCGAACACGCCTGGACAGCGTATTATAACGATTGGAAATATGTTTACGGAGGCAATGGTGAATACGGAAGCGACGGCCGCCGTCAGGTAGACTGCAGTGGTCTGTTGTATGTGTATTTCCTGGATAACGGTGTAACCGCACCGGCCCGCGGTGCTGCTGCTTTTCTGAACAGTTCTTCGGAGTATGGCTCTGCGGATAATATCCCCAACATTCACGGCCTTGGCTTGTGGCGTGAAGGCCACGCTGGCATTTATGTTGGCGGCGGTATGGAGATCGATGCCCGCGGCAGCGGTTACGATATGAAATACCAGGCAGTGGCCAACAAATGGACAT
>JAFYOA010000341.1 GCA_017547865.1 Clostridia bacterium | reverse complement strand
TACCGGGCAGCTCCTTCAGCCGCCGCAGTACCTTCTGTTCCGTTGCTTCATCCAGCGCCGAAGTACTCTCATCCAGCAGGAGGATCGGCGCGCCGCTCAGCACACCTCGCGCAATCGCCAGCCGCTGTGCCTGCCCCTCCGAAAGCCCGGCCGCATTCTCACCCAACACCGTGTCCAAACCCTCCGGCAATTGCTGCAGTACTTCATCCAATGCGCTCACATAGGCCGCCTGCCGCAGTTCCTCTTCGGTCGCCTCCGGCCGTACGATCCGCAAATTCTCCCGCAGCGATCCGCTCAACAGCAAATTTCCCTGCGGCACATACGCAAACAGCCTGCGCGTACTGCGATCCAGCTGCACATCGTCACCCTCACCCTGCAGCGCCATTTTCCCGCGCTGCGGGCAAAATACGCCGAGCATCAGCTTTAACAACGTACTTTTACCAATGCCCGATGGACCCGTGATTACGACGAAGCTTCGCAAGGGCAGCGTAAACGCTGCATCCTCCAGCAACTGGTCACGGTCGTAAGCAAAGTCCAATCCCTGGGCATAAATCAATTGTTTCCTATTATATAAGGCCTTCGGATCATCACCTAGAGGTGCCGGCTCCCCTTCAATCGCCTCCAGCTCCATGAGTCGCTCCGCGGAAGCCACCATAGCCACATACTGGGGCAGCAGGCCCGACAGATTCATAAAGGGCGTCTGTAGCTGATTTACCAACTGGATCACCGCCGTCAGCGAGCCAAAGCTCATCTGCCCCTGCAGCAATTTACCACCGCACCACAGCAGTGCCAAAAAGCCGGAGCCAAGCGCCATCACACTAATGCCCGTGTTCGCCATCAGTACCGCGTTTTTCCGTTTTTTCTGTACTTGGTAACGTTCCTGCAGCAGTACATCGGCTCGTCGATTCACCTCTTCTGAAACATCCATCGCCTGCACCATCAGCAGTTTTTCTAAAATCTCCTGCAGGAAGCTGCTCACTTTGCCGTCCTGCCGGCTCACATTTTTACTCAGTTCCTTTAAGCGGCGCCGCATCACCGCCGTTGCCCCGGCCGCTACCACGCCCAGAGCCGCGATCAGCAGCGTAAACCGCAGATCCAACGCGCCCAGTACCACCACAGCCGCCAGCAATCGTGTAATCATCGATGCCGCACCCGGCACGATCGACAGCACGCCCTCGTTCATTCGGCGTACATCGTTATTCATTCGATTCAGTAATTCGCCGCTATGATATGCCGCCACCTGCTCATATTCACCGCAGAGCAGTCCTCGAAGCAGCCGCTGCTTCCAATCTCGCTCCAGATCCGCCTCCAGTCGATCCCGCAGATGGCGCGCCAGCACCTGACAGCCCAGCAGTCCGGCAATAATGCCCACCTGCCACACACAGGCCCGCGCAAAAGCCGCTTCTTCACCAGCCACCGCTGCATCGATCACACCGCGGCTCCCCAGCGCAAACAGCACCGCCAGTAAAGCACTGCCCGCCTGCGCCAGCGTCATAACAACAATCGCCGGTATACGCCGGCGAATTCGATTCAATATCCATAAAAAAGGAGTTGTCTTCATTTTATTGTTCTCCTTGGTTTCCCCTATGCCGCAGGCTTCTTTTGATCCGCCTTGCAAGCCCCAGAACCAAACGCCTCGGCAGCCGCGTGCCATGCCATAGGCGGCAATACAATCGGTAACCCATCGACTGCATCGATACACAGCGGCCCGCCCGGTAAAACTCTGTCACCACCGCGATCACCTGCTCCGGACCCACGCCCGGCTCTAGGGCAAATTGGTTGTCGCCCACGCAGGTGTAGCTCGGACCGTCCTCCACGCGCACCACCCGGTGCAGCACGTATTGGCCATTTTCACGTTGATACAACGGCAGATCGTACTTTTTGAGCCGCTGCGGCGGTGCCGCAAGCACGACCTCATCGATGCCTTGACGCAGCATCGGCCGCATACTGCTTCCTCGCGGAGCAAAGCGCACCGTATGGCCGCTGGCCAGCTGCTCCTGTATCAGGGGCATCAATTCTTCCAATCGGCAGCTTGTCTTGCGCACAGGAAGGGGGGTGTTCTGCCTGTTTTTCATGCTAATAATCCGTTATCACTCAGTTTTTGTACAAAGGCCGTCACGCTTTTTCGTGCCAAAGCCTCGTCCACTTCATACTCCTCCAGCAGAGCTTCCACCAGCACTGCTTCGGTGGTTTCTTCCTGCAAATGCTCCCACAAAAACCGACCGGTATCGTTTAATGTAATCATCATATTTAAATCCAGCTGATCGCCGGTGGGCAGTACCACATTTTGCCCTGCCACCTCGCGCAGAATAAATCCGTTTTTGATCTTCATGTTTTGTGTCCTTTCTAACAGTTCTGCTAACAGCACAATTATACCATATTTTATAAAGGCGAACAAGAAATGCTCACCGATTTTCGCTCATCGCTTTCTGCGCCATGCGCGCCGCTTCCGGCTCCGGAGTACAGTGCATTTCCCACACAGGAACCTGACGCAGCAAACGATCCAACAGTTCCAACAGTTGGCCTCGCAGCTGCTCCTGGGCCGGACGTACGGTTTGTTCCAGCAGGGCATAGATCGCTTTGGCACCGGTCAACGGACGAATTTGATTCTCCTCACCACGGCTCAAATAGCACACACCCGCCAGCGGTACCCGTCGGTTGCAGTTCATATCGTACTTGCCGCTCCAGGGTGTCCCGTAGGCATACCATACACCCTCTTCACAGCGCAGTGCCGGTTTGTCATCGTTCAAAATATAGGCGCGATCTCCAAATTCCCGCAGCCAGAGCTGAGTATGGGTCGACTTTCCGGTGCCACTGGGAGCCGAAAACAGATAGGCACGGTCGTCCAGTACCACCGCCGATGCATGCAGCATCATGCCATCAAAGTGTAACAACTGCCGATAAAAGCTGCTGCCGGTACACATATATTCGCAGTCTTCGTCATTTAAGTGAGGTTGTTGCTTCTGCAAGGCCTTCCAATCGGTGCAGATCTGAATATCGGCGACGGGCTCCGCCTCATTTTGCGCCTGCGGCGCATATAAATAGGGCTCTGCCTGCATAGCGGTACGGCCAAAGGTATCCATCTCGACCACTAGGTTTGTGATTTTATAATAGTTTTTCATAAAGTTACCTGTTTCACATAAGAAAACCTGTTTTGATTCATAGTTCAAAAAATTATACTAATCTGATTTGGCGTTATGATTTGCTCTGCCAATTCACCGCATGTACATGAAATTATTTGTGCCTTTAAATCATAAATGGTTGCACCAAGTATGACCACATTGCCGCTTGTCCCACTCGATAATATTTTAATAAGAGATGCTTTTTCCGTTACGATTTTTTCCCGATACATCATCTGTGCTAACTTTGGAGTACTCACAATGACCGTCTTCTTCGTTCCAGCCTTTTGAACCGTCTTCTGATTGATATCATATAACTTACCGGCTGCGTTTTTATCGTCGGTAAGCACACAAAATTTGCCATCTTCTCCGGGCAAAACGGATAACAAATACATACATACCGCTAAAATTCCTTCGCCCAAATCATCTCCTGATTTCTTATTCTTACGCACTGTCGAGAAAAATAATGTATATATATTACGTTGATTCAGTTTTTGCCCCTTTTTAACAATATTTTTCAGTTGTTCATTCTGATCCAATATTTCCGCAATCGGGCCAACAGAACCTGCGGTATTACGAACCGCCCAGCATAAATGTTGGTTGATTCTTTCGTTTGTACTAAATACCACATTCAAAACATCGTACAAACTTTCTTCATACATAACCAATACCGGAATATCATTTTCATATAAGAATCGAATATATTCGATATATTCTTGATTTAAAACCCCGCTATGCGATGCCAACTCCATTAGAATGCAACGGAACAATACAACGCAGCCATTTTTTGCTTTTATATATTTTGCGATGCACAGCGCTTCGTCTGTATCTAAATTAGCATGTCTTCGAAAAGAACAGGTATCATAACATACGCAAATTCCATCTGTAAAAATTTGTGTTATCATTTCGCAAGGCTCTGCGATGATATACGGAGTAATTTTCTGAATATTTTCCGGATTTTCCGTATAATGTTCCGTCATATATTACTCCCCTCTAATTTCCAAATACAAGGCACGCATGTTTTGAAGTGCTCTTTCTACCGCAGCCTCATTCATAAATGTACCATTAACGGCCTCGTCACCAAACTTTTTCACCATTCCTTCAATACGTGAAAAATCATCTTTTCCCGTTGCTTCCAACAATTCTTTATCTAACCATAAGGCTTCAAATTTTTCTTGAATTGTATTCGAATTTGCTTCTTCTAACAACCGTTGCACATTCCACTCGCCTAATTCTAATTCGAAACAACGAATCAAAACAGCCATGTACGGCACCTGATAATAGTTCATCAGCTTTAATATAATACGATCATATATCGAATTTTCTTTATTTATAGAGTTATTTTCATCTGCAAACTTATGATACATCATCCGAAAGCTTCTTTCCGGCATTAAGATCATACTCGCAAATAAATTTGCTTCGTATTCTTCTTCATATTCATAACCGTCGTTATATTTGGGCTGCTGGTTCGGACGAACATTGCCGTAAATACCGGAAGAACCGTGTGCATAGGCATGGTCCATCTGTTCACCAAAGTTAAAG
>JAFYOA010000340.1 GCA_017547865.1 Clostridia bacterium | reverse complement strand
CCAAATAATCGGTAAAGGCGAACACAAAAGTGCCCACCACTTCCGGGTGCTGTCTCGATTCTTCGATCACCCGGCTCACCACATGGGCATGGTAGTTTTCACTCCACAGTTCCCGTGCGGAGGAAAGATACCCGGGTACGGAATCCGCACCGAACTCTGTCAGCAGGATCGGCACATCCTCCGGAAGCTCACGGCCCATCTGTTCGATCATCCCGTGCAGCGGAGAAACATCGGCTTCCCGCACCTTCACCATGCCGTTTTCTTCTTTCCGTTTGTCTTCCATTTCAAAGGTGGGAATGGTGCCGTACCAGCCGTAATAGGAGTTGCCGCCCATAATATCCACCAGGTGGCCAATGGCACCGATCTGCCCGTACAAAGTGGCGTACCCCACCAGGCGGGTGGCATCTTCCTTTCGTGCTGTCTCAGCCAGCAGGGTGAAGAAGGGCAGAGCTTCCGAGTGTTCGGTGTTGCATTCGTTGCCAATGCCGTAAATCACCACGCTGGCAAACTGCCGGGCACCAAAGATCATTTCCTTTGTCATGTTCACGGCGTTTTCAACGAAATCCGGCTGGTGGAACACCGTGTTGGTCAGGTCGTTGGCAGGCTTGCTGCAGTACACGTTGGGTTCAATCCACACCATAAAGCCCATCTCGTCGCACAGTTCATAAAAAGCATCGTCCATGGGGTAGTGGGTACGAATGGCATTGACATTGGCCGCCTTCATTTCTTTCAGATCGGCCAGCAGCTGGTCTTTGGCCATCACCAGGCCGTAACGGGGAGAATCGTACACATAGCAGGCGCCGTTCATCCGGGTGGGCTGCCCGTTGAGCAGCAGCTGTTTCTTTTCACATGCCACATGGCGGAATCCAACACGGCATTCTTTGCAGGGAGAACCGTTTGCGGAAATCACCAAACCGTACAGGTTCGGCTGTTCCGGGCTCCAGGGGGAAACGCCGGGATACGCCACCTGTGCGGTGAATTCTTCGGTTTCGCAGAGGAAGGTCTGTGTTTCGTTTCCCAAAGCGATGGTCACTTCGCAGGGAAGAGCGCCGCCTGCTTTGGCGTGAACACCCAGTACACCGCAGCCTTTTTCCACATCGTAGTCCGGGGTCACCTCAACGCTGTGCAAAAAACTGCCGCTGTGCAGTTCCAAAAATACGTCCCGGTGAATGCCGCCGTATACGCCGTAGCCCCAGTCGTTGGGCCACTTCACCATCAGCGGGCGGTTGTCCACCTGCACCGCAATGCAGTTTTTGCCGCTGTGCACCAGGGCAGAAACATCCAGCGAAAATTCCGTGTAAGCCGATTCATGCCAGCCGGCAAATTTACCGTTCACATATACATCGGCGCGGTAGTCCACACCTTTCAGCACAAGATTGGCAAACGTTCCTTCCGGCAGATCAACCAGTTCAAATTCCCGGTAATACCAGCACACACCTTCGTAAATGCTGTATTTTTCCGCATATTTCTGCCACACGCCGGGCACAGGCACGTTCTCCCAGCCGGTGCGCTGCAGGTCGGGGTGAGCGTACATGGGTTCGCCGT
>JAFYOA010000339.1 GCA_017547865.1 Clostridia bacterium | reverse complement strand
GGCGGAAGAAGTGACCGAGGTGCGGTGGTTTGATTTTGCAGAATGCAAAACCGCCGTTGCGCAAGGCACCATGCCCAACTGCATAGAAATGGAAGAGCTGGATATGCTGGAAGAATACGCGCTTTCCGCAAATATCTGACTTTTGTGGGCTTTGTTTTTCTTTCTTGACACTGCCGGCCGGGCTTTGTATAATGAGGGCAAGAGGCTGCCGAGACAGCGCGAACATTCTTACGATTGAGGAGTGACACAGAATGAAAATTGCCCTGTATTCCCTGGGTACCCCGGAATATACCATTGAAGAAACCGCAAAGCTCGTAAAAGAACACGGTTACGATGCCATTGAGTGGCGTGTGGATACCATTCCCACACCCGACCCGCAGAAAGAAGTTCCTTTCAGCGCCCGTTATTGACAGGCAAACAAGAGCACCCTGGATGTGGACAACATTATGGAAGAGGCTTTGCGCGCCAAAAAGGTGTGCGATGAAGTTGGCCTGGAGATTTGCAACCTGGCCACCAGCACCAGCTATGCCCAGCCGGAGCGCCTGGATAACTGCCTGCAGGCCGCCAAGGCCATCGGCTGCAAGACCATTCGAGCCTGCATGAGCCCCTACAACGCCAAAACAAGCACCATTGGCCACAACGAGATGTTTGCCAATATGCACGCCGAACTGGAAAAACTGCAGCCTCGCCTGAAAGAACTGGGTGTTAAGATCGTACTGGAAACCCACCACGGCAATCTGCTGGCCAGCGCCAGCGCTTCTATCCGCATGCTGGAAGGCCTTGATCCCGAGTGCTTTGGCGTGATTTTTGACCCGGGCAACATGGTGTGTGAGGGTTACGAAGACTACCGCAAGAGCTTTGAAATTCTGGGGCCGTACCTGGCGCACGTGCATGTAAAGAACGGCGCTCTGATCCCGGACGGCGAAGACGAGTTCGGTGCCACCAAGTGGAAGGCGGATTGGACTCCCCTGCGCAAGGGTGCCGCCAACCTGCGCGACCTGGTGGAAGCCCTCGACTGGATCGGTTACGACGGCTACCTCTCCACGGAAGACTTCAACAACTACATGACCACCGACGAAAAGCTGAGCGAAAACATTGCCTACCTGCGCCAGCTGCTGGACAGTGTAAAGAAGTAATTCCGAAATAAATTTAAGCAAAACACAAACGGTGCTGTATTCTTTGCAGCGCCGTTTTTCTTTCTTGACACAGCCTGCCGGGATTTGTATAATGAGGGTAAGAAGCCGCACCGCGGCAGGAACGTATTTTATTTTTTGAGGAGTGAAAAAAATGAAAATTGCCGTTTATTCCGTGGGTACCCCGGAGTACAACATTGAAGAAACCGCAAAAGTTCTGAAGGAACTGGGCTACGACGCTGTTGAATGGCGCGTGGATACCATTGGTGTTCCCGCTTATTTTGCAAACATGAAGGAGATCCCCTTCGGCCTGCGTTACTGGATGGACAACAAGAGCACCCTGGATGTGGACAACATCATGGAAGATGCTCTGCGCGCAAAGAAGGCCTGCGATGAAGTTGGCCTGGAAATCTGCAACCTGGCCACCAGCACCGGCTACACCCAGCCCGAACGTCTGGAAAACTGCCTGCAGGCTGCCAAAGCCATCGGCTGCAAGACCATTCGTGCCTGCATGATGGGCTACGATGCCAAGAAGAGCGAAAAAGGCTACAATGAAATTTGTGCCGAAATGCGTGCCGAACTGGAAAAGCTGCAGCCCCACCTGAAGGAGCTGGGCATCAAGGTTCTGCTGGAAACCCACCACGGCAATGTGATTGCCAGCGCCAGCGCCGGTTTCCGCATTCTGAACGGTCTCGATCCCGACTGCTTCGGCCTGATCTTCGATCCGGGCAACATGGTGTTCGAAGGCTATGAAGACTACCGCAAGAGCTTCGAGCTGCTTGGTCCGTACCTGGCACACGTGCATGTGAAGAACGCTGCCCTGGTTCCGGATGGCGAAGACGAATTCGGCGCCACCAAGTGGAAGCAGGATTGGACGCAGCTGCACAAGGGTTCCGCAAACCTGCGCGACCTGGTGGAAGCTCTGGATTGGATCGGCTACGACGGCTACCTCTCCATCGAAGACTTCAACAACTATGTTCCCACCTACGAAAAGCTTGTGGAGAATCTTGCCTCTATGCGCAAGCTGGTTGACAGCGTGAAGAAGTATAATAAAG
>JAFYOA010000338.1 GCA_017547865.1 Clostridia bacterium | reverse complement strand
ACTACTCCGGCACCCAGGCGTGCAAAGCGCTGAATAAGCTGGGGTACGAGATCGTGCTGGTCAACTCCAACCCCGCCTCAATTATGACGGACCCGGAAACAGCCGATGCCACCTATATTGAACCCCTCAACGCAGAACGTCTGGAACAGATTATCGCCAAAGAACGCCCGGATGCCCTGCTGCCCAATCTGGGCGGTCAGTCCGGTTTGAACCTCTGCGCCGAACTGGCCGGTACCGGCGTTCTGGATAAATACAACGTACAGGTCATCGGTGTGCAGGTAGATGCCATTGAGCGTGGTGAAGACCGCGTGGCCTTCAAGCAGGAAATGGACAAGCTGGGCATTGAAATGGCCCGAAGCGAAGTGGCCTACTCCGTGGAAGATGCCCTGGAAATCGCTGAGCGGCTGGGTTATCCCGTTGTTCTGCGCCCCGCCTACACCATGGGCGGTGCCGGCGGCGGCCTTGTTTACAATGTAGAAGAACTGAAAACCGTTTGTGCCCGCGGTCTGCAGGCCAGTTTGGTGGGCCAGGTTCTGGTGGAAGAATCCATTCTGGGCTGGGAAGAACTGGAAGTGGAAGTTGTTCGCGATGCCGACAACAACATGATCACCGTGTGCTTCATCGAAAACATCGACCCTCTGGGCGTGCATACCGGCGACTCCTTCTGCTCCGCCCCCATGCTCACCATCTCCAAAGAATGCCAGGCCCGCCTGAAAGAACAGGCGTTCAAGATCGTGGAATCCGTGGAAGTCATCGGCGGCACCAACGTGCAGTTCGCCCACGACCCGGTAACCGACCGCATTGTTGTAATTGAAATTAACCCCCGTACCTCCCGCTCCTCTGCCCTGGCTTCCAAGGCCACCGGCTTCCCCATTGCGCTGGTTTCTGCCATGCTGGCCGCCGGCCTCACGCTGAAGGATATTCCCTGCGGCAAGTACGGCACGCTGGATAAATACGAGCCGGACGGCGACTACGTGGTTATTAAGTTTGCCCGCTGGGCCTTTGAAAAATTCAAGGGCGTAGAAGACAAACTGGGCACTCAGATGCGCGCCGTGGGCGAAGTTATGAGCATCGGCAAAACCTACAAGGAAGCTTTCCAGAAGGCCATCCGCAGCCTGGAGACCGGCCGCTACGGCCTGGGCAGCGCCAGAGATTTTGGCAACCAGACCAAGGAAAAGCTGCTGAAGATGCTGCATACTCCTTCCAGCGAACGCCACTTTATTATGTACGAAGCCCTGCGCAAGGGTGCCACCGTGGAAGAGATCCACGCCATCACCAAGGTGAAGCACTGGTTCATTGAACAGATGAAAGAACTGGTGGAGGAAGAAGAAGCGCTGCTCTCCTGCAAGGGCGCTCTTCCGGCAGATGACCGGCTGATTTCCGCCAAGAAGAACGGCTTCTCCGATAAGTACCTCAGCCAGCTGTTGGCCGTGCCGGAAGACGATATCCGGAACCGCCGCATTGAGTTGGGCGTGGAAGAAGTATGGGAAGGCGTGCATGTCAGCGGCACCGAAAACAGCGCCTACTACTATTCCACCTACAACGGCGAAGACAAGAACCCGGTTTCTGCCGATCGCCCCAAGATCATGATTCTGGGCGGCGGCCCCAACCGTATCGGTCAGGGCATTGAGTTCGACTACTGCTGCGTCCATGCGGCGCAGGCGCTGAAGAAACTGGGCTTCGAGACCATCATTGTCAACTGCAACCCCGAAACGGTTTCCACCGACTACGATACCTCCGACAAGCTGTACTTCGAGCCTCTGACGCTGGAAGACGTGCTGAGCATTTATAAAAAAGAAAAGCCCCTGGGCGTTATTGCCCAGTTTGGCGGCCAAACCCCGCTGAACCTTGCGGCCGATCTGGAAAAGAACGGCGTGAAGATTCTGGGCACCGCCCCCTCTGTCATCGATCTGGCAGAAGACCGCGATCTTTTCCGCAACATGATGGACAAGCTGGAAATTCCCATGCCCGAATCCGGCATGGCGGTGAACGTGGAAGAAGCCCTGGCCGTGGCCCATGAGATCGGCTACCCCGTGATGGTGCGCCCCTCTTACGTGCTGGGCGGCCGCGGCATGGAAGTTGTGTACGACGATGACAACCTGGAAGGCTATATGAATGCCGCCGTGGGCGTCACCCCGGATCGTCCCATCCTCATCGACCGCTTCCTGAACCACGCCACCGAATGCGAAGCCGATGCCATTGCCGATGGCACCCACGCCTTTGTTCCCGCGGTGATGGAACACATTGAACTGGCCGGTGTTCACTCCGGTGACTCTGCCTGCATTCTGCCCTCCGTTCACATTTCCGAAGAAAACCTGGCCACCATCAAAGATTACACCCGCCGCATTGCAGAAGAAATGCATGTAAAGGGACTGATGAACATGCAGTACGCCATTGAGAACGGCAAAGTGTATGTACTGGAAGCCAATCCCCGCGCCTCCCGCACGGTTCCGCTGGTCTCCAAGGTGTGCAACATCCGCATGGTTCCCCTGGCCACCGAGATCATCACCGGTGAACTCACCGGCCGTCCCTCTCCCGTGCCCGCTCTCGCCGAACAGAACATTCCCTACTACGGCGTGAAGGAAGCCGTGTTCCCCTTCAACATGTTCCAGGAAGTGGACCCCATCCTTGGCCCCGAAATGCGCTCCACCGGCGAAGTGCTTGGCCTTGCTCCCTCTTACGGCGAAGCTTTCTTCAAAGCCGAAGAAGGTGCCCAGATGAAGCTGCCGCTGGAAGGCACCGTGCTGATCTCCGTAAACCGCAAGGATAAGGCCGAAGCCGTGGAGGTTGCCCGCAGCCTGGCCAACGATGGCTTTGAGATCATGGCCACCGAAAACACCCACAAGCTCCTGACAGAAGCCGGCATTCCTGCGGTGCATGTAAACAAGCTCCACGAAGGCCGTCCCAATATCATCGACCACATGGCCAACGGAAAAATCCAGCTGATCGTCAATTCCCCTGTGGGACAGGACAGCCTGCACGACGACAGCTACCTGCGCAAGGCAGCCATCAAGCATAAGATTCCCTATATGACCACCCTGGCAGCCGGCAAAGCCACCGCCAGCGGCATTCACTATGTGAAGACCCACGTGGCCAGCGAAGTGAAATCTCTGCAGCAGCTGCACGCCGAAATCTCCGATAAATAACAGAACCAAAGGCATTTCCTATATGGGAAGTGCCTTTTTT
>JAFYOA010000337.1 GCA_017547865.1 Clostridia bacterium | reverse complement strand
TTCGCGTTTTATGGCTATTTCTGCATGTTGCATGGCAGCGGCGATCTCCTCCGGGCTTACCTTTCCTTTTCTTGTTGCCACCTTATTCAATTCACCTATGTGTTCTACAATAAAGCGCTGCGCGGTTTCGTCGAACACCAATGTCCGAAACCAACCGTGCGATGTTTTGTGTACCGCAAGTGCCAAACCAAGCTGCAGACCTTTTTCGGTGGGACGCTTTATTGTGCGGTGTTCATTTACCTGCACTTTTTCAATGGCATCAATTTCTGTCAGCCACTGGGTAACCACCGTGTAGGTCATTTCCTTATTGAAAAAGCGATTCAACCGACGGGTTATTTCTTTTAGGGAAATCGGACGTTTTGAAAATTTAAAATCTGTGATATCATTTTTTGTTTCTTCCACGTTTTCACCCTCTTTGTTTTCAGTATAAGATACTCTTCTGCCACTGTCAACCATTTCACTTCTATCCCCGCTTTTCCACGCATACACTGTACAAAAAACACGGGAGGCGTGGTATGAAAGGCATTGTGGAGGACCGGGCGGTGGAACTGGGGGCGTATATTGTGGAGAATAAAGCCACCGTGCGCAGTGCGGCCAGCAAATTTGGCGTAAGCAAAAGCACGGTGCATAAAGATGTGGCCGAACGGCTGAAATATGTGGATGCGGGACTATACCGGCAGGTGAAAACCGTGCTGGAAACCAATAAGGCGCAGCGGCACATTCGCGGCGGGCTGGCCACCAGAGAAAAGTATCTGCACCGACAAAAATAATTTTATGTAAACAAACCGGACAGAGGGCTGTCCGGTTTCTTTTTGCCCCTAAACGATGCCGGGGGCTGTTACGAGAACAATTCCATGGGGTCCACCGGTTCGCCGCCGCATTCGGCCTCCAGGTGAAGATGCGGGGCGTACGTGGCCTCGCAGGGAACGGCGGTGACCAAGGCCAGCACCTGCCCCTGCCGCACAATTTCGCCGGTCTGCACCAGCACATCTTCGCTTACACCGCAGTAACGCAGGGTGTAGTCGCCGTGTTCCACCTCCACCACATTGCCCCAGTGGGGGTGGGTGTAGATCTGCTTTACCCGGCCGTTGGCGCAGGCAGTTACGCTTTCGCCCTCTTCACAGGCAATGTCACAGCCCGGGTGGGTGCGCCAATCCCGCATGGTCTCGTTGTATACCAGTGTGTCTCCGCTGTAGGGCAGCTGGGTTTTGCCCAGCACCGGAGGGAGAAAATGGCTGCTCACAAGGTAGGCCACCGGCTCCGCTTCTTCGCTTGCTTCGGCAGCGGTGGGAAGATCCGGCACAGAGGATTCCGCTTCATTTGCAGAGGATACAGGCTCCCGGCTTTGGGGCTTTGGTTCTTCCGGGAGAGAAGAAACCGGCCGGCCAGAGGCACTGACCGCGGAGGACACGGCGCTTTCACCGGCCAGCACAGCCCGGTTGGTCTGCACATAATCCATCACGCTGATATATGTGCTGAAGGCGGCAGCGGCAGCGGCCAGCAGGCACACAGAAAGCGCGATATAAAAATTCCGTTTTTCGTTGTTCTTTTTGGGGCGGGTATGAAGATCGTTCGGCATAGCGAAAGCATCCTTTCTTTTGGTTTCGGTGGTATTTTTCACCGCCGGCGGCGGCTTTATACAAAGGAAAGGCAACGAAAAGCCGGTTTTCTCGTTTTTGCCGTAAAAAAAGCAGAAAAAAATAAAATATTTTAGCTTGCATATACACAAAATTCATAAATTAGTGCTATAATCTATCCATAGCTCTAAGGATACGAAAGGATTGTACCCCATGAACCGTCTGAAAAAGATAACCGCCCTGCTGCTGATGCTTGTGCTGACTGCCGCACTGTTTGCTGTACCGGCCACCGCAGAAGAAAAGCTGGTGACCCAGGAATTCCCGGATCTGATGCTGACCCTGCAGCTGCCGGAAGACACCATTGTTCTCACCCAGAACACCTCTCTGCTTTCGGAAGACTGGACCCTTGCCGGAATCGAGGATCCCTCCAAGGCCATTGAAGAATACAAATCCGTTGGCGTTGTGGCCGAGCTTGTCACCACCGACCTGGTGCACCATGTTCGTCTGATCAAGGGTGTGACGGATAAGACTGAGAGCGTCTTCACCTTCAACGATTACACCAAGGAAGAACTGGATGAATATTTTGCTTCTCTGGCAGCCACCGACAGCGAATACGTGGCCATGACCTGCCAGGCCTACCCCCACGAGCAGACCACCTATTTTGTGCTGGACACCAAGGCGCTGGAGGGTAAAACTCCTACGCCTTTCCGTGAAATTGTGTGGGGCACCATTGTGAACGGCTACACCACCGGTTTCAGCATTTATGCCGAGGACGGTGTGATCTCCGATGAGCAGATCGCCTTTGCCGAGGATCTGGTGAACACCAGCCGCTTTACCGAACTGCTGGAACGCCCCACCACCACTTATTCTCCCACCGAGATCATCATCACCCTGGTATTTACCCTGGGTCTGGTGGCTTTGATGGTCGGCTTTTTGATGTGGAGCATTCTGCGCCGCCGCCGCATGAAGGAAGATGCCAAGGCGTATGCCGAACAGATCACCAGTTTCCGCAAGGCCCAGCAGGAACCCAACCACACACCCCACGAAGTGGCCGCCGTGTTTGCTAACCGCACCGAGCACAACGATGCCGCCATTATGACCTTTGCCAAGTACCAGGCTTATTTCCATCGCCCGGTCAACCTGATTTACTATTTGCTGATCAGCCTTACCGGCCTGCTCATCTGCCTGGTTTCCAACGATGAGTGGTGGATTCTGCTGGTGATGCTGGGTGTGTTCGGCTACTGCCTGTATTACATCATCAACCTGCCCACCAAGATCGGCAACCGCATCCGCGAAGTGTTCCGCAAAATGCCCAACCGCACCGCGGTGTTCACCTTCTTCGAAAACGATTTCCGTCTTTCCGGCATTCAGGCTCCCAGCCTGTATCCCTATGCCCAAATCACCGAAGTGCGCGAGCACGGGGATTACTTCTACCTGTATTTTGGTGAAGAGACCACCTACTACCTGCGCAAAGACCAGTTCACCCTGGGCAGCGCCGATGAATTTGCCCGCTTTATGCACGGCAAAATGGGCAAGAAGTTCAAGGGCTACAAAAACCGTAAGCACAGATAAAATATGGAACGGCTCCGGAAAATCCGGGGCCGTTTTTTTGCGGCGCTGCGGTGAGTGGTTGTGAAAGACGTGGGCGGGCGGCGGCTCCCATTGAAAACTTTTCCCTGGCCTGCCATTGAAAATTCCCTGCCAACCATGTACAATAGAGGCAGCGGCATTGCCGCGCAAACTGTATGCTATCCTTATCAAGAAAAGAGGTTTACTTATGATCGGAATTATTGGCGCCATGCAAATGGAAGTTGAAAATATTGTTGCCCGCATGACCAACACCCAGGTACGCACCGTAGCCGGTATGGACTTTACCCAGGGCGAACTGGCCGGGGTACCCTGTGTGGTGGTGCAGTGCGGCGCCGGCAAAGTGAACGCCGCCATGTGTGCCCAGGCGTTGATTCTGGAATACCACCCGGATAAGGTCATCAACATTGGCGTAGCCGGCGGCATTGGCCCCAACGTGCACATTGGCGACCTGGTGGTGGCCACCCACGTGGTGCAGTACGATTTTGACACCACCGCCATGGGCGAGCCACTGGCATATTTGCCCCGCATCAACCAGGTGGAAATTCCCTGCGACGAAGCCATGTCTGCCACCGTGTGCAAAGAGGCCCCGGCCATTTACAGCGGCACCGTGCACAGCGGCTGCATTGCCACCGGCGATAAATTTGTAGCCGACGGCGCCTTTACCCTGGAGCTGAACCGTCTCTTTGGTGCCATGGCCTGCGAAATGGAAGGCGGCAGCATTGGCCACGTGTGCTACCTGAACAACGTGCCGTTCACCGTGCTGCGTGCGATCTCTGACAACGCCAACGACGAGGGCAGCGTGGACTTTATGACCTTTGCCCGGGAAAGCGCCGTGAAATCCCAGCAGCTGCTGGAAAAAGTCATTCCGCTGCTGTAAGAAAGGACGAGCTGTATGAAGATCATCGATATTTCCAAAGAAATGTTCTCTGCCGATGTATACCCCGGCGATCCTTCTCCTGTAATTGATTGGAAAAAGCACATTGGCGTGGAAGGCAGCGAGTGCAACTTTACCGTGCTGACCAGCGGCAGCCACGCCGCCACCCACCTGGATGCCCCCTATCATTTTGTGGCCGACGGCTGCACCATGGAGGCGCTTCCCCTGGAGCTGTTTTACGGCCCCTGCACCGTAGTGACCGCCGAAGGCGATCTCACCGGTGAGCAGACCAAGGCTCTGATCAAGCCCGGCTGCACCCGCCTGCTGCTGCGCGGCCATGCCAAAGGCTTCTTCACCGAAGAAAGCGGCCCCGCCCTGCAGGAAGCCGGTATCATTCTGGTGGGCACCGATTCCCAGACCATCGGCAACGTGGAAGCCCATCGTTCCATTTTGGGCCGCAACATTGCCGTGCTGGAAGGCCTGGATCTTTCCAACGCCCCGGACGGTGACTACACCCTCATCGCTTTCCCCCTGAAGATGGACGGCGTGGAGGCCACCTTTACCCGTGCGGTGCTGCTGGCCGACGAATAATTGCATAAACAAAAGGAGATGATCCCATGCAGTTCAATAAACCGTTTGAGCATATTCTGCCGGAACAGGCAGGCCTTTCTTCCCGGGCGATCCTTGCTTTTTTGGATGAACTGGATAACAAGCGGGTGGTCGTTCATTCGGTGCAGATTCTGCGCTATGGCAAGCTGCTGGCAGAAGGCTACTATGCCCCCTTCACTGCCGATACCCAGCATCGTATCTTCTCCATTTCAAAATCGTTTGTCTCTTTGGCCATCGGTATTCTGGCGGGCGAAGGCAAACTCTCTCTCGACGATAAAATCGTGGATCACTGGCCCGAAAAGGTGCCGGCCGATGTTCACCCCTACATTGCCGCCACCACCATTCGGGATATGCTGAAAATGACCTCGCCGCACAATACCTCTGCCTACAAGGTGGTCAAAGACGACGACTGGGTGCGCACCTTCTTTACCTGCCCGCCCTGCCGCCGCCCGGGCACCGTGTTTGTATACGAAACCACCAACGCCACCGTACTCAGCGCGCTGGTGGAAAAACTCACCGGCAAAACCATCCTCGAATTCCTCTATGAACGCCTGTTCACTCCCATGGAATGTTCCGAAGGGATCCACAGCGCCATGCTGCCCACGGGCATTGCCTGGGGCGGTGCCGGTTTCATCTGCACCCCGCGCGACCTTGCCAAGGTGGCACAGCTGTGCCTGAACGGCGGTGTGTGGGAAGGCAAGCAGCTGGTTCCCGCCGAATACATTCGGGAAGCCACCGCCAAACAGCAGGAAAACAACCTTGCCTCTGCCCGCTGGCCGGACCAGCGCCAGGGCTACGGTTACCAAATTTGGCGCTGCAGCCACAATGGTTTCAGCTTTTTGGGCATGGGCGCACAGGTGGCCGTTTGCCTGCCGGACCGTGACCTTGTGGTGGTGGTCAACGGAGACAATCAGCTGATTTCCGACGGTTACCACCGGATCTTCACATCTTTGTGGGATCAGATCTACGACAATCTCTCCGATACTCCTCTGCCGGAAGACCCGGAGGCCAGCGAAGCGCTTGCCCGCCGCCTGACTTCTCTGCAGGTCATCACCGCCGAGGGCGATGCCAAAAAGCCGGAAGAGATTCCCTTTGAGACCGGCCGCTGGTACACCATGGACGAAAACCGCGCCGGTATCACCACCTGCCGATTCACCTTTACGGAAGACGGCGGCACCTTTGAATACGAGCGCACCGGCTTTGGCCATTATGCCATTCCTTTCGGCTATGGCAAGCAGGTACAGCACACCTTCGATGGCATGCCTGCCATTTCCTCTGCCGGGTGGCACACCGAACGCCACCTGCAGCTGTGCACCTATGTCATCGGCGATGCCCCTGCCCCGCTGGAGATCGGCTTCTGCTTTGAAGACGACGCCATCACTATGATCATGCGCAACGGCAGCGAAGGCCTGCTGGACGGCATGGCCTTTGTGGGCTACAACGGCGCATTCTCCGGGCAGTTCACAGAATAAAATAACCGACCCCAAGGAGGTTCTGTTATGAAAACGATCTATCTTGTTCACCCCAAAACCATCGGCACCATTGCACCGGAAATTTACGGCCATTTCTCTGAGCAGATCGGCGGCGTGTTTTACGATGGCCTGTGGGTGGGCAAGGATTCCCATATTCCAAACATCGGCGGTTTCCGCAAGGAACTGGTGGAAAAGCTGAAGGCCATTCACCCGCCTGTGCTGCGCTGGCCCGGCGGCTGCTTTGCCGAAACCTACGACTGGCGCGACGGCATTGGCGAAAACCGCCCGGTGCGCCGCAACTGGTGGACCCCCTGGGACAACCGCCTGGAAGACAACGCCGTGGGCACCCATGAATTCCTGCGCCTGTGCGAACTGATCGGCGCTAAGCCCTATTTTGCAGCGAATCTCACTTCTGTAACACCCATGCATATCCGCAACTGGATGGACTACTGCCTTTCTCCCCGCGGCACCACTACGCTGGCCAAAGAACGTGAAGAAAATGGCCACGCCGAGCCTTACGATATTCCTTACTGGGGCGTGGGCAACGAAAACTGGGGCGGCGGCGGCAATATGCGCCCGGAGTTTTATACCGATGAATACCGCCGCTTTGCGGAACTGATGCACAACGCCGCGCCGGATGTCCAGCTGTTCGTTTGCGGCAGCAACGGCCCCGACTACGCCTGGACCCATGGTGTGATGCCGGGCCTGAAAGCCTCTGAAAAGCTGGTGAACGGCTTTGCCATGCACTATTACTGCGGAAAAGCCGGCGACCCGCTGACCTTTACCACCGAAGAATGGTATAAGCAGCTGCAGCAGGCACAGAAGATGGAAGAGATCATTCTGCGCAACTGGGCCATTATTTGCGGCCACGGCATGCAGGAAAAATGCGGCCTTGTGGTGGACGAATGGGGCTGCTGGCATCCGGATGGTTCCGGCCCCAGCAAGGGCTACAACCTGTTTGAACAGCAGAGCACCATGCGCGATGCCATGGTCACCGCTCTTACGCTGCACATCTTCAACCGCCACTGCGACAAGGTAAAGATGGCCAACGTAGCCCAGACAGTGAATAACCTTCACTGCCTCTTCCTCGCCGGCGGCGAAAACTTCACCGTTACCCCCACCTACCATGTGTTCGATCTGTTCAAGGGCCACCAGGGCGCCGCCTGCATTGAGACCGTGGTAACAGACAACGACGACTTCGGCAGCAGCCTTACGGTTTCTGCCTCTGTAAAAGACGGCAAAACGCTGGTCACCGTGGGCAATCTTTCCTGCGAAGAAGATGCTGTTTTCTCCCTGGCAAGCGTGGGTGTGGAACTGCCCGCAGCCGCCACCACCAAACTGCTGGCCCACGAAGACATGCACGCTCACAATACCTTTGAAGAGCCCAACACCGTGCAGGTGCAGACCTTCTCGCTGGACCCCCGCCAGCCCATCACCATTCCCAAAGCCGGTATTATGGCCATTGAGTTTTAATCTTCTCAACAAAAAGCACCCGAAGAGAGTGATCTCCTCGGGTGTTTTCTTATGCTTTTATCCACACATCGGCATCTTCCGGCACTTCAAAGCGGGAAAGGCACTTTTCCCGCAGACCGTCGTCCACGTAATAATCGAACGGCCCACGGTTGGCGTTGCGCTTTTCTATACGCTGCCGCCAGGTTTCGTCGTCCACTTCCAGGTAGTGCAGTTCAGCGGCAAAGCCGCGCTCTCTGTAAAAGTTCAAAGCGGCTTCCCGTCCGGCCTTCGTCCAAAAGCCCCAGTCCAGCACCACATCTACCCCGGCAGCCAGCAGTTCCAGCGATTTTTGGTATAGGTAGTCGTTCACCCGCTGTGCCATCACATCGTGGCGGTCGCCCAAATATTCATCGAACAGCAGGCGCATCAGTTCATCGCTGGAAAGCAGAACGGCGCCGTTTTTCTGCAATGTTTTTGTATAGGTGGTTTTGCCGCAGCACACTTTGCCGCACACCAAAATCGCTTTTGCCATTGCGTTTCCTCCAAAAAAACAGCGGCGCTCTCTGTTCGGGAACGCCGCCAATTCTTTATGCTTTGCCGGCGCTGCCGCACACCAGAATGCGGTTCATCACCAGCTGCTTCACAGCTTCGCGGCCGGCCTTGCCGTACACCTTGGGGTCAAAGGCATCGGGCTGTTCGGCCAGCACCTTACGCACTGCATTGGTATAGGCCTGGCGCAGCTCGGTGGCAAAATTCACCTTGCAAATGCCGCGGCGAATGCACTCCTGCACCGCTTCATCGGTGAGACCGGAGGCACCGTGCAGCACCAGCGGCACATCCACCTTGGCGCGAATCTGCGAAAGGCGCTCCACATCCAGACGAGGTTCGGCAGTGTACACACCGTGGGCGGTGCCAATGGCCACCGCAAGAGAAGAAATGCCGGTGCGCTCCACGAATTCCCTGGCCTGGTCGGGGTTGGTGTAAATATCCTTTTCGGCTTCCATGTCATCTTCTTTGCCGCCCACCATGCCCAGTTCGGCTTCCACAGGAACACCGGAGGGATTGCAGGCATCGGCCACCGCTTTGGTCAGGGCAACGTTTTCTTCAAAGCTGTAATGGGAACCATCGATCATAATGGAGGTGTACCCCACCCGCAGGGCCTGCATGGCAAGCTCAAAGCTGTTGCCGTGGTCCAGGTGCATGGCAGCGGGCACAGGGGCCATGTTGGCGCGGGCAGCACCGTTGGCATAGTACATGGGCAGCCCGGCGTATTTTACGGTGGAAGAAGTGGTCTGCAGAATCACCGGGGCGTTCAGCTCGGTGGCGGCTTCCAGCACCGCCTGCACCATTTCCATATTTTCTACGTTGAAAGCGCCAATGGCGTAGTGGCCTTCCTGGGCTTTCAGCAGCATTTCTTTGGATGTAACTAAAGGCATATTATTCTCCTGTTTACTTATATTTTCTTTCGTAGCCGTTCCAGCCGGGAATGGTTCCGTCCACATCCCACAGGTCCAGCCAATCGCCGGCGCCCTGCCACAAAAATACCTGGCCTTTGATCAGCCGGCAATTGCGGTCCACGCTTTTCAGCTCTTCCAGTTCTTCAATGGTCAGCGGGTCCTCGGTGGCACAGCGCAGGTTGCTTACATAATTATTGTGGTGCACAGAGAACGGAATGGGCACCTGGCCGCGGGCAACCGCCCACTTTACGCAGATGACCGCCGGGTGCACCCCGTGGGCCGCGGCGATCTTCTTCACAATGGGATCGTCGGTGTCCACCAGGTCCGTTTCGGTCTTGTCGCGGTCCGGCCGCTTGGGAGAACCAATGGGGCAGAAACCGATGGGCTGTACCCCATGATCCACGCAGTACTGGAACAATTCACCCTGCTGGAAACAAGGGTGCAGTTCCATTTCGTTTACGGCGGGCTTGATATGGGCATCCCGCAAAATCATTTCCATTTTGGGAATGGTGACATTGGAAGTACCGATGTGCCGCACCAGGCCCATTTCCACCAGCTGCTCCATAGCACGCCAGGTGGCCATAAATTCCTCGTGAATGTACGGGCGGGAATCGGGGTTGCGGGCATCGCCATCGCAGCCCGGGGCATGGTAATTGGGGAACGGCCAATGCACAAGGTAGCAATCCAGATAATCCAGCTGCAGGTCAGAAAGCGTCTTTTTGCAGGCAGCGATCACATCCTCCGGGGCGTGCTTATCGTTCCACACCTTGGACATGATGAAGAGCTCTTCGCGGGGAAGGCCTTCCGCCTGCACTTTCTGCAGCACTTCGCCAATTTCTTTTTCGTTGCCATAGCAGGCAGCGCAATCCACAAAACGGTAACCGCTGTGAATCGCATCGTACACGGCAGCGGCGATCTCTTCGTTGGAAAAACGATCGGAACCAAAGGTGCCAATGCCCACCATCGGCAGCTTGGCGCCGGTATACAGGGTCTTCTGCGGCACGCTGGCCGGGTTCACCGCATCGGGGGTCATACAAAAAGCAGGCATACGCTCGTCCTCTTTTTCTCAGTCTTCGTTTACCAGCATCAGCTTGCCCTTTACAGCACCGGGGGTCAGGTACATTTCAAAGGCATCCCAGGCTTTTTCCATGGGGAAGGTCTTGTACACCATGGAAGGATCGTACTTCAGCTTGCCGTTGGAGAAGCATTCGGCGGTCATGGTCCATTCTTCGCCCGGGAAGGGAGCGCTGTAGCTCATCCAGGAACCGGTGAGATAGAATTCCTTGCGGTTCATCAGTTCAAACTGCTTCCAGTTGAAGGTCACGTCTTTGGAAGCAGTGCCGATGAAGCACACGGTGGCCTTGTTGGCAGCCAGTTCAAAGCAGATGCCCTGGGTAATGTTCTGGCCGGCGGTTTCGTAGCAATATTCAAAACCCTTGCCGCCGGTGAATTCCTTGGCCTTCTGCATATAGTCGGCATCGCCGGTGTTGAAGACCACATCGGCGCCCAGTTTTTTGGCGATTTCCAGGCGTTCGTTGCTGATATCAAACACAGCCACGTTGCGGGCACCCAGAATTTTGGCCCACTGCATGGTGAACAGGCCGATGGTGCCGCCGCCCACGATGGCCACGTTGTAGCCGCCCTTAAAGTTGCTCTGGCGCAGGCCGTGCAGACCGACGGTGGAAGGCTCGAA
>JAFYOA010000027.1 GCA_017547865.1 Clostridia bacterium | reverse complement strand
TACGAGACCGCTCTGCTGCAGGGAGCGGATATGATTGAGACAGATCTGGATATGACCGGGGACGGCAAGCTGGTGATCTTTCACCCCGGGATGGAAAAGCGCTTTTTGGGCATTGACGCCAGCATTGAGACCATGCCCTGGGAACAGGTGAAGGAGCTGCGCTACCTGAACTACGACGGCTGCCCCACCGAGCTGGGACTGGTTCCCTTTGATGACCTGCTGGAACAGTACAAGGGACGCTGCTACATCAACATTGATAAATTCTGGGGCCACCCGGAGGAAATTTACCATGTGGTAAAGCGCCACGGCATGGTGGATCAGGTGCTGGTGAAAAGCGCACCTTCCGAAGATGTTCTGCGGGTGATGGAAGACCTGGCGCCGGAAATGGCCTTTATGCCCATTGTAAAGGAAGAACACCCCTGGCACGAAGAAATTCTGCGCCGCAATATCAACTATGTGGGCGTGGAGTCTCTCTTCACCACGGAAGACAGCCCCCTGGCCGGGGTGGAATTCCGGGAGAAAATGCACGCCACCGGGCAGCTGACCTGGGTGAACTCCATTGTGTATAACTACAAAGCGGTGCTGGCCGCCGGGCACAGCGATGACAGCGCACTGAGCCGCGACTGCGAGTACGGCTGGGGCTGGCTTGCGGACCGCGGTTTCGATATGATCCAGACCGACTGGCCGCAGCTGCTCATTGATTTCCTGAAAGAAACCGGGCGGTATTACCGGAAGTAAATTGTTTGTATAATAAAAGGGGAAAACCTGCAGCTGAGGTTTTCCCCTTTTTCAATTCGTGGGTCTTATTCTAAAAAATCAAGGAAGCTTTTGCGCGGTTTATTTTAAGAACAGCTCGATCACCGGCACAATGCTGTTGGGTTTTACTTCCGGCAGGCGCAACACCAGCAGGTCGTCGGCCTTGGCCAGGCCAACACCAAAGTGTTTCACACCGCCTTCGTCAAACAGCACTTCGCTGCCATCGTGCAAAAACTGTGCGTAGTCCACCTTTCCCGCCAGCCCCTTGATGAGCAGATGCTTGTAGGGATAGGCGAACAGATGGATGTACAGCCGCTTGCCGTCTTCGCTTTGGGTAAAGCGGCAGTCCGGCGGGCACAGGGGCAGCAGGTCGGGTTCTGCCATGGTGCAGTTGTAAATGGAGCGCCCGTTGTACTTCATCCAGTCGGCGTACACCTGCAGGGCGGCCACGGCGCGGTGGTCAAAATACCCGCGGGAGGTGGGACCCACGTTCATCAGCAGGTTGCCGCCCAGGGCGACGGTGTTCACCAGCATACGGATGAGCATCTCCGGGGATTTCCAGGTGCTTTCGTCGCGGTGGTAACCCCAGGAACCGGAGAAGGTCTGGCAGGCTTCCCAGGTCACCAGTTCACCGGTCTCCGGGTGGCGCACCCATTCGGTCATCTGGTACTGTTCCGGGGTCCACAGGTCCTGGTCGATCTCGGTGCGGTTGTCGATGATGATGCCGGGCTGCAGTTCGCGGGCTGTTTTCAGCAGTTCTTCGGCCTCCCAGTCGTCTTTGCCCTTGCCTTTCATCCATTCGCAGCCGGGCAGAGGCTCGCGGCCGGAATAAGAGAAATCGAACCACAGGATGTCGATCTTGCCATAGTTGGTCAGCAGTTCACGCACCTGGTCACGCATATACTGGGCGTAGCGGCGCATATCCCTGCCTTCGTTCTGCTGCAGAGCATCGGGATCGTTGCGGCGGGGGTGGATCATATCAATGGTGAAATCCGGGTGATGCCAGTCGATCAGCGAGTAATAGAAGCCGATCTTCAGCCCTTCCGCGCGGAAGGCATCCACGTATTCTTTCACCAGGTCTTTCCCGCAGGGGGTATTGGTGGATTTATAATCGGTAAATTTGGAATCGAACAGACAGAAGCCTTCGTGATGCTTGGTGGTGAGCACGGCGTATTTCATGCCGGCTGCCTTGGCCATGCGGGCCCATTCTTTCGGGTCGTACATATCCGGGTCAAAATATTTGAAATACTTGTCGTATTTTTCTTCCGGAATGCACTCGCGGTTTTTGATCCATTCGTGCCGGGCGGGCATGGCATACAGACCCCAGTGGATGAACATTCCAAAGCGGTCTTTGGTAAACCACGCGGTATCGCCGGGGGTTTTTCTGGTCACATAGCTGGACATTCTGCAACAACTCCTTTTGTGTTGGGGGGCAGCCCCCTTTGTATAAAAAATACTATAAACCCCGGGCGGTGTCAAGCGGCGAAAAAATAAAAGGAAGTTTCCGCAGAAACTTCCTTTTGCGTACTTATGCGGCCCGAATCACCAGCACGGAGAAGAACCCGCGGGTGAAAGAGGGATAGTAGCTGGCGGCGCCCATGGCACGCACAATGTCTTCGTCGGCGGCAAGGCCGGTGGGGTATGCCAGGGTGATGAGGCTGCTGTGCACGGCTTCCTGCTCGTTGAAAATAGATTTCAGCTCATCCATGGTTTCACCGTAGCAATAGCTGTAAGGATACAGCAGCAGGGAGTCATCGGTGCAGCTTACCGGTGCGTAAGACCAGCTGTGGTCGGCGGCAATGATGCTGTCGGGCACCAGGAAATATTCGTAGCTTACCCGGCCGTAGGAATCCGGTACAGGGTCGTCCCAGGTCACATCCACATGGTACCAGCAGCCGTTCAGCTGCACGGCGTTCCAGGCGTGGCTTACGCCCCCGGCGGTGCCGGTGAAGCGCACGCAGGGAATGCCAAGCGCATCCATAAACAGCTGGAATGCCTTGGAGTACCCGTCGCAAACGGCTTTGCGGTCTACCAGAACACCCACCGCGGTGTAGGCGTTTCCGCTGCTGCCGTAGGTGGTGTGGGCTACAATGTGGTCGTGTACGGCCATCACCTTGGCGGTGTTGCTCATATCGCTGCGAATGCAGGAATCCAAAACAGTCCACAGGTTATCGTAGGCCAGCCGCTCGGTTTCCGTAAGGTAAGCGGTGTTGCCGGAGACCAGCGCGGTTTTCAGGGCGAAGTTGATGTTGCGGCTGAGGCGGAAGCGGAAGTAATATCCGTTGCTGTACACCACCGCTTCGGTCATGGTGATGGAATCCAGCCCCGGGAACAGCTCGGCGTATTCCTCGGCGGTGTGGGCAAACACAGGCTTGGTAACAAACACGCCAAAGTCCACGTAGTTGCTGTATACCATATCGTAGAAGTACCGGTTGGCCGCTTCTTCGCTGGTGTGAGGGGTCTCGCTCAGCTGCAGGTGGCGCTTGTCGGTGGCGGTGGCTACCGCCTGCTCAATGGGGCTCAGCTCTTCCCCGCGGCTTTCTTCGGGAGAGGAAGATTCCTCCGAAGAAGACGGAGCGGAAGAAGAACTTTCGGGCACGGAAGAACTCTCCGAAGAGATTTCGGAAGAGGAGGGATTTTCAGAAGAGGAGGGCGCGCTGCTTTCGGAAGAAACAGCGGAACTGCTCTCGGAAGACGTTTCCGAAGACGCTTCGGAAGATACTTCGGAAGACACCTCCGACGATGCCGGCGGCGGTGTGGGGGTGGCAGCCGGTGTTTCCACCGGGGCGGGGGTCCAGGGTTCGGCAGAGCTTTCTTCCGAAGAAGACGGCAGAGAGGAATTGGCCGGTTCCGCAGAGGAAGACGGCTGGGAAGACACCGTGCCGCTGTGAGAAGAAGACGGTGCGGTGCTTTCCGTGCCGGAAGACACCGTGCTG
This sequence comes from Clostridia bacterium, assembly GCA_017547865.1. The sequence goes on along the minus strand of JAFYOA010000027.1, from coordinate 3,695 downwards.
CTCACGGGTTCGGTGCTGCTCACCGGCGCCGTGGCACCCGGTGAACTGCAGCCGTATGCAAACAGCAGCAGGGCGGCCAGCAAGGCCGCGCCCAGGCGATGAAGCTTTCCTTTCATTGGAATAGATCTCCTTTTCAAAACAGAACAGCCGTCAGGGCATGTCCAGCACAAGGCCCGCGGCAAATTCGCAGGCAGCTTCTTCAAAACGGATCAGCACAGCGGTGCCATCGGGCGGCAGCGTTTCTGCGCCCAGAGGAACCAGCTCGCAGCCGGCCAGGGATTCGGTGATGGTGCGGCAGGCCACAGGGTCGTGTACGGGCTTGGCGGTGTACACCGCGCCTTCGTGCTCAAACACAGCGGCGGGTTTGGTGCAGGCGGCCAGGCGGTCCAGCACTTCCGGAATATACACGGCGTTTTTGCCGGTTTGCGGCACAATGTAGGTGCACAGCACCTCCGGCAGGCGGGCAGAAAAACCACCTTCGCCTTCTCCCAGGCGAGCGGCCAGCAGCAGCTCGCGGCCGGTTTCTGTGTGCTTTTCGCACAGGCGGTAGCCGGGGGTGCGGTCTTTTACCGCAAAGGGCAGCATTTCTTCCGGCAAAGCGGGCAGTGTATCGGTTTTTAAATCAATAAAAGCGCTGCAGAGGCGCTGGGCCTCTTCGGCGCGGAAATGGGCAATATAAAAAGGAAAAACGGCGGGCAAAGCCATCAGCTCCAGACATTTGGTTTACTATAATTGTAAGCCAGAAACCCCTCTTCGTCAATGAAAAAAACTGCGTTTCCAAAAATTTCTTTTGCCTGTTTTTGCGGTGAATGATTTTCAATAAAAATGTTTTTTCATCGTCACATAATCGTCACATTGAACAATTAAAATGGGATGAAAACGATGCAGAAATACGAATATATTGCTGGTGGTATTGCAAGAATTGTGTATTTGTGCTATTATCTCTATATGTCGTTGCAAACAATGCTATTTTGTGAACACTACGATATAACAGAAGGTAAAATACAGGAGGGAAAAACCATGATCGAGGTCAAAAACCTCACAAAGCGCTACGGCAATAACGTTGCGCTTAATGACGTGAGCTTCACCGTGGAAGAAGGCACGATCCTCGGCTTTCTTGGCCCCAACGGCGCCGGTAAGTCCACTGCTATGAACATTATTACGGGCTATCTTTCCGCTACCAGCGGCTCCGTTTCCGTCAGCGGCTTCAGCACGCTGGACAACCCCAACGAAGTGAAGAAGCTCATCGGCTATCTGCCGGAAATTCCGCCGCTGTATGTGGATATGACGGTGGAAGAATACCTGAAGTTCATGTATGAACTCAAGCAGGTCACCATTCCCAAGGAAGACCACATCAAAGAGATCTGCGAACTCACCAAGATCTCCCATGTCTACAAGCGCCTCATCGGCAACCTCTCCAAGGGTTACCGTCAGCGCGTGGGCATTGCGCAGGCCCTGCTGGGCAACCCGCCGGTGCTCATTCTGGACGAACCCACCGTGGGTCTGGACCCCAAGCAGATCATTGAGATCCGCGAACTGGTTACCCGCCTGGGCAAGAACCACACCATCATCCTCAGCTCTCATATTCTGTCTGAAATCCAGGCTGTGTGCGAGCGCGTCATCATCATCAACAACGGCCGCCTGGTGGCCGACGGTCTCACCGATACTCTGGCCCATGAGCTTTCTGCGGACCACCGCCTGATTGCCCGTGTGGCCGGCCCCGAAGACGAAGTGCTGCATGCCATTCGCGCCCTGGGCCATGTGAACGAAGTGACCTCTTACGGCAAGAAGGAAAACGGCGTGTTCGAGTACATCATCGAGTCCGAAGTGGATTACGATATCCGCCGCGATCTGTTCGCCCTGCTGGCCCGCAAGGGTTGGCCGCTGATGTCTCTGCGCAGCACCGAGCTGACGCTGGAAGACATCTTCCTGCGCCTCACCAGCTCCGACGCTGCGCTGGCTTCTCTGCAGGAAGAAGAAAAGAAGGAGGAGGAATAATCCATGCTGGCAATTGCAAAAAGAGAGATCCGCGCGTTCTTCTCTTCTCCCATCGGTTATGTGTGCGTGGCGGTTATTGTGGCGCTGTACGGCTTCTTCTATTACCAGGCCCTCAGCTATCGTTCCACCGATTACCTCACCAATGTATTCAGCACCATGACCAGTTTTTCCCAGTTCATCATCCCGATCATCACCATGCGTTCTTTCAGTGAAGATCGCAAGAATAAGACCGACCAGGCCCTGCTTACCGCTCCGGTCAGTGTAATGGGTATTGTGGTGGGCAAGTTTGTTGCCTGCTTTACGGTGTACTTTGTAGCTCTCACCCTCACCCTGGTGCCGGTGGTGCTCATGTCCACCTTCTCCAACCCGCCCTGGGGCATCGTCATCGGCAACTACATTGCTTCTCTGCTGTGCGGCGCCGCTATGATGTCCATCGGCATTCTGATCTCCAGCTACACCACCAGCCAGATCATCGCCGCCATCGGCACTCTGGTGGCCGTTATGCTGCTCACCATGATCGACTCTCTGGTGGCTGTGGTGAATGTTTCCTTCGTGCAGCAGATCATCCGTTGGATTTCTTTCAACAATCGTTACTACACCTTCACACAGGGCGTGTTCGATATCCCCGCCGTGGTTTATTTTATCAGCCTGTGTGTCGTATTCCTGTTCCTCACCGCCCGCAAGGTCGAGAGCAGACGCTGGAACTGATGGGAGGCGGATACAATGGCTAAAAATACCGAAAAGAGTTTTGATCTGAAGGCCTGGATGAGCAGCGACCGCGTAAAGCACGGTGCTATGGCCCGTGTTTTCATCGTTGTGTTCCTGGTGGCCGTGGTGCTGTTCAACGTGATCGTTGGCGCCCTGTCCGAGCGTTTCCCCTCCTGGACCCGTTTCGACCTGACCAGCTCCAACCTGAACTCCCTGTCTGCGGAGTCTATGGAAGTGGTAAAGACCGTGAGCGAGCCCACCACCATTTATCTCATCGGCAGCGAAGATGACATTCGCGGCGATAAGATCTATTATCAGTATAACGTAAAGTACAGCCAGTTCCTCAACCTGGCTCAGCGTTATGCCGAAGCAAACTCCAACATTTCCTACCAGATCATCGACCCCAACAAGAACCCCTCTTTCATCAGTAAGTATGCTGCCGATTCTCTGACCACCGGTGACATTCTGGTGGAATCTGCCCGCCGCCACAAGGTGCTGGGCCCGCAGGATCTGTTTGCCATTACCAGCAGCGTTTCCTACGATGCCAACTACCAGCCTTACTATGAATACACCTACAACTCCACGGCCGACAGCGCCATTGCCAATGCACTGTACCTGACCAACCTGGAGAACGTTCCGCTGATCGCTGTGGCCACCGGCCATAACGAACTGCTCACCTCTGTGAGCAGCAGCAACAGCGCCGCCGCCATTTCCGGCTTCTATGCCCTGCTGGAAGACAGAAACTACGAAGTGAAGGAATTCAACATCCTCACCGAAGAGATTCCCGAAGGCGCAGATATCGTGCTGATCCCCACCCCCACCACCGACTACACCAAGGAAGAACTGGCCAAGCTGGACGCTTACCTGGGCGTGCACGAGCACGAGAGCCGCACTGTGATGGTCACCTTCTATCCCACCCAGGGTTCCATGCCCAACCTCACCAGCTTCCTGCAGGAGTGGGGTATCATTCCCGGCACCGATGGTGAGAC
>JAFYOA010000336.1 GCA_017547865.1 Clostridia bacterium | reverse complement strand
TACTCCGAAACATTTGTGTTGAAATGCTTACGGAACAGGCGGGAGATATATTCCCGGCTATAGAAAAAATGCGCGGCAATTTCGTTGATGGAACGCAGCTCGAGAAAGTTGCGGTCAATATACTCTTTTACGGCAGAAACATTTTCGGGCAGCGAAGCATGGTTGTCACCCGGCCCCCATTCCCCCTGATTCAGCAAAAAGAAGATTTGGATCAGGATGCCCGTGGACAGGGCAGCATACGCCGGTTCCTGTTTACACGCAAGCGTTTTATCCAGCTTGTACAAAAGAGAAATCAGTTCCTCCCGTTCCTGCGCCTTCAGCAATAATACCGCCAGGTTGTTATTTTGAGGTTTCAAAAAATCAGTAAGCACACTGCAGTCGTATACATCCAACGCGTTTGGATACAAATAAAATACATGGCGCTTATATAGGGTTTTGTCACACTGAATCGCCGACATATGAAACGCCCCGGGTGGGATCAGAAGAACATCTCCCGCCTGCGGCAGGTAGGTGGCGGATTCACAAATATAATGAATATCGCCCGCTTCAAAAATCACCAGCTCAAAGTAATCGTGGTAATGCAGTCTGGAAGGGAAGGTGGTTCTGCCGTAATGTGTGGTCCGATAGGAATAATAAAGCGATTCATTCAGGTTATTTTCGCGCCAGTTTATAATTTGCGGGCTGTTGGCGCTGATACTTTCTTTATAATGGGACAGCAGCTTCATCGTTCTTCCTCTTCCTGGTCACAAAATAACAATTGCTGTTCACATAATAAAAAGACTTTTGAAATCCGGAACATTATAATCATTATATACAATAGCAAAATGAATTGCAAGAGAGGGACATATCCATGGAAATTTTTAACAGACCGAGCCTGCTTTACATCAGCCACCGCGGTTTTCGGCCGCTGGCACCGGATAATTCTCTGCCCGGCTTTGAATACGCCGCCATTCTGAAACAGTGGGCCATCGAAACCGATGTACACATGAGCGCCGACGGCGTTTTGGTGTGCAATCACGATCCGAGCGTGGATGCAAACTACAACGGAACGGGAATGATTCGGGATATGACATGGGCTGAGCTCTCTGCACTGCGGCTGAAAACCGGAAGCCGTACCGAATGTTTTACAGATGCGCAGCTGCGGATGCCGCTTTTTGCCGAGTACCTTGCCATTTGCAAAAAATACAATTGCGTGCCTTTTATTGAAATGAAAACAGACCGCGCCGAAGCAATTGTACAGGCAGTGAGAGAGGCCGGCTTTGAAGATGACCAGGTGGTGATGAGCACCGCGAACCTTGACTGGCTTGCCGATGTCCGCAGCTGTTCAAAAGATATGTTTCTGCATTGGATTTTCGCCCGGGAAGACGGGCTGGAGCGGCTCAGCGCCTTGGGCAACGCGGGGCTTTCCTGGAATTATCCAAACTGTCGGGAGTGCCCAAAGGAGAAAATTCAGCTTGCCCATGACATGGGCCTGAAGGTATGTCTGCGGGCAGGCGACAACGTAGAAGATGTAACGTATATGCAGGAACTCGGGCTGGATTACATTCCTACAAACTGCATGCACGAAACGCTGTGAGGAACGCACACATGGATTTCACAACGGTTTTCTTTGATATTGACTACTGCCTGTTGGATACCCCCACCTCCGAGAGAAGGATCATTAAAGAACTCTACGCACAGCAGGGACAAATTGTTGGCAACGAGGTCGGCGATAAATACCGGGAAATCAACCGCGACCTTTGGGTTTACCTGGACAGGGGCGAAATTACCCGGGAGCGGCTTTATGTTATGCGGTTCGAAAAGCTCTTCTCCATTTATCCGTTTTTCAAACCCGCAGAAGAAGTGGCACCGTGGTTTTTGGATAAACTGGCGCATGCCTACGATGCGCAGGCCGGTGCGGAACATTTGCTGAAAAGATTGCGCGACAACGGCGTAAAGATATTCACCGCCTCCAACGGTGTCGGTTCTGTTATGAACGGCAGAGTGGAAAATGCCGGGCTGGCCAAATATTTATCAGGGCGCTTTGCTGCAGATGAGATCGGCGCCATGAAGCCCAGCCGCCGGTATTTCGATTATATTTTTAAGCACTGCGGCGAAACCGACCTCAAGAAAACACTGATGGTCGGCGACAACCCCGTAACAGATGTCAACGGCGCGGTTGAATACGGTATGGTGGGCGCTTTGTTTGGCGCCCGGTGGCAGGAACCCTCCAAAGCAACCTATGCGGCAGAGACCATGGAAATCCTGGAACACATCTTGTTTGAGAAGGAGTAAAGAGACAAAATGAAAAGCTTGCTTAAAACAGTTGTACACAATGCAGATATCTGCGTGATCGGCGGCGGCATCGGCGGTATGTTTACCGCCATCAGCGCAGCAAGACATGGAGCAAAGGTGGTACTAATGCAGGATCGCCCTGTTCTGGGCGGAAATGCCAGCAGCGAGATTCGAATGTGGATATCCGGTGCCGGAACTCGGGTGCGTGATTTGCAGGAAACGGGCATTATGGAGGAATTGCTTTTAGAAAATATGTACCGCAATCCAACCCGCAATTTCACCACATGGGATGCACTTCTCTATGAAAAGGTGCGTTTTGAAGAGAATATTGAACTGCTACTCAACTGTGCTTGCTGTGAAGCAACTGCAGAAAACGGACATATTTCATCGGTCAAGGGCTTTCAGCTCACCACCTACACCTGGCATGAAGTACGGGCAAAAATATTTGTCGACAGCTCGGGTGACAGCATTCTTGCACCATTAACAGGAGCGGAATTCAAGGTTGGTCGAGAAGCCAAAAGCGAATACAACGAGGAGTTCGGTCTTGAGGTTGCAGATAACCATACCATGGGTATGAGCATTATGATGCAGTGCCGCGAGACCGATCACCCCATTTCCTACACGCCCCCCGCCTGGGCATATGATTTCCCCGATGACGATGCAATGCACAACAAGCCCCATAACCTCTATGCCATCAACACCAATTTTTACTGGATTGAACTGGGCGGCATGCAGAACAGCATTGACGACACGGAAGAAACCAAGGATGACTTGCTGAAAATCGCTTTTGGTGTGTGGGATCACATCAAAAACCACGGCGACCACGGGGCGGAAAACTGGGATCTGGAATGGGTCGGCTTTTTGCCCGGCAAGCGGGAAAGCCGGCGCTATGTGGGCGACTATGTGCTGACCCAGCACGATGTAGAAAACTGCACCCCCTTTGACGACGTGGTTGCTTACGGCGGCTGGCAGATCGACAACCATCTGCCCGGTGGATTTTATATGGATGCCAAGGGCGGCGCCCATCTGCAAAAGCGCAGACTCAGCGACCCCTATCCCATTCCGCTTCGTTCCCTCTATTCCAAAAATATCGATAATCTGATGTTTGCCGGGCGGAATATCAGTGCGAGCCATATTGCGTTCAGCTCCACCCGTGTTATGGGAACCATCGGCGTGATCGGCCAGGCCGCGGGCACTGCGGCAGCGATCGCAGTGAAAAACAATCTGCTGCCAAGAGAAGCAGCACAGCAGAAGATCGGCGAAATTCAAGCAGCTTTGCTGGAGGATGACTGCTTCCTGCCCGGCTTGCGCCGGAAACCCTCACCGCTGGCACAAACGGCGAGGCTCACCTGTGACTACGGTGATTGCACCAATTTGATAAACGGTCTTGATCGTAGAATATGGGGTAATGATAACGGCTATTTCGGTAAAACAAATAAAGCGATTACCTATACCTTCGATGAGCCTCAATTTGTTGAGGGCGTGCGTTTGGTTTTGGACAGCGACCTTGACCGTGAATATACGGAAGGCAACCCCGACGGTTTGCACACCTCTGCGGTGCTCTTTTTCCCTGCAAGCCATAACAATACCCGATTTGGTTTCCCGAAATGCCTGATCAAGCGCTATAAAATTGAGATTTTAGATGAGAACAACCAGTGGACAACTGCGTTGGAGATCCGGGATAATCACCAACGTTTTATCAAGCACACCTTGAATACAACGGCAAAAGCAGTCCGGTTTGTCCCGCTCAGCACCTACCACAGCGAGACAAAGACCGAAGATTACGGAAGTTCAACGGCACATATCTTCAATTTTGAAGTGTATTGATTGCCAACCGGCCGCCGAAACCTCTTGCTACTCCATTTTTCCCGTGCTATAATTGTAAAAAAGCAAAAAGGGGATGTCCGCATGGATAAAATCACAGTAAATTTCACACAGGAGACCGGCACCATAAAACCAATGCACGCCGTGGGGCAGCCGCCCTTTATGGGGATCGATTTTTCCATGTGTGATTATCTACAGAAAGCACATATCCCCTATTCCCGCCTCCACGATGTGGGCGGAGCTTTCGGAAGAAACCTGTTTGTCGATATTCCGAATATTTTCCGGGATTTTTCTGCCGATGCCGATGACCCGGAAAGCTATGATTTCGCTTTCACCGATCTGCTGATTTCTGCCTTGACAGAACGCGGTATCGAGCCTTTCTTCCGGCTGGGTGTTACCATTGAAAACTACAGCAAAATAAAGGCTTACCGCATCCACCCGCCAAAAGACCACCATAAATGGGCGGTGATTTGCGAGCACATCATCCGTCATTACACCGAAGGCTGGGCAAACGGCTTTTTCCATAAAATAACCTATTGGGAAATTTGGAACGAACCGGATAACTACGAAGATCCTAAAGAAAACCAGATGTGGACCGGCACCCCCGAGGAATATTACCGGCTGTACGAGGTTGCTTCAAAGCACCTGAAAGAGAAATTCCCGCATCTCAAAATCGGCGGTTATGCCAGCTGCGGCTTTTATGCCCTTACAGAAAGCAGCAATCAGTTTGGCGCCTGCACACCCAGGTACCAGTACTTTATGGATTTCTTCGACGGTTTTCTGGACTATATTCAGCGCCACCACTGCCCCCTGGACTTCTTCTCCTGGCATAGTTACTCCGAGATCGAAGTCAATGTTCTTTGGGCAGAGTATGTGCGAAAGCGCCTGGATGAAGCCGGTTATTCCCATACCGAGCACACCCTGAACGAATGGAACTGCTGCCCCGACCTGAAAGGCACGGCAAAGCATGCTGCCCTTACCTGCGGCATGATGCTCGCATTGCAGAATACGACCCTTGACAGTGCAATGTTTTACGATGCACGC
>JAFYOA010000335.1 GCA_017547865.1 Clostridia bacterium | reverse complement strand
GCGCATTGTGGTGCTGGATGTGCGGGTAAAAGACGAGAAAGACACCCTCATTTCTTACATGACCCTCACATTTCTCAACCTCAACATCCCGATTTAAGGATATCCAACCGCTCGTTGCGTATTTTTCTACCGATGGTTGTGCTGTTTCAACGGTCATTCGCTTCATTCGGCCCCGTTTTGCGCCTATAATGGAGCCAAACCGGAGAACTGCTCCGGCAAGAAAGGGGTAATTTTTATGACAAACGAAACAATGGGCAAGCGGATTGGCGAACTGCGCCGGCGCAAAAACCTGACACAGGACCAGTTTGCGGAAGCCATGGGCGTTTCTGCCCAGGCGGTAAGCAAATGGGAAAACGACATCTCCTGCCCGGATATTTCTCTGCTGCCTGCCATGGCGGATTTCTTCGGCGTGACAATCGACCGCCTGCTGCGGGGTGAACCGGAAGAGACCGTGCGCATTGTGCCGGTGGAAGAACGCAAGGATATTTCTCAGATGCTTCTGCGCATCCGGGTGCTTTCTCACAAAGGAGATAAGGTAAAAGTGAACCTGCCTGCGCCCCTGCTGCAGATGGCCCTGGAAATCGGCATGGCCATGCCCCAGATCAACGGGCAGGAAGCGCTGAAAAACGTTGACCTGAATGCCGTTCTTCAATTGATAAAGAACGGCGCCGTAGGCAAGCTGGTGGAGGTAGAATCTGCCGAGGGCGACATTGTGGAGATCACGGTGGAGTAAAATGCGCATTTACATCAACGCAAAAGATGCGAAACTGTTCTTCCCGTTCCCAAATTTTCTGCTGTACAGCAAGCTTGGGGCACGAGTGGCCGCGGCAGTAATGCAGACACACGTTCCCAAAAATGATGTTCCTTTGGATTACGAAACCATCCGTGCCATGCAGAATGCCCTGAAAGAAAGCGTGCGCATCCACGGGCACATTACCCTGGTGGATGTGGAAGATGCCGATGGCGACAAAGTAAAAATTGTGCTATAATAGAATCAGCAGGCAATTTATTTCTTTTAGAGAATAAAACAACCACTGTCAACCGCCGGTTGACAAAAAGAAGCGGGCGGTTGGTGGTGGTTTTCGTCTTTTTTGGGTATTATCCGGTATGAAAGGAGTGAGATGCGATGACAATCGGTGAACGCATCGCGGCACTGCGCAAGCAGTTGGGGCTCTCGCAAGAGGGGCTGGGCGAAAAGATGGGCGTGTCCCGTCAGTCCATCTCCAAGTGGGAAGCCGATGCCAGTCTGCCGGAAATTGAAAAACTGGTGGCTATGAGCCGCCTGTTCGGGGTATCGGTGGGGTACCTGCTGGGCGTGGAGGAAGATTCCGTTCCCAACGAAGAGACACCGGAAGCTGCCCCCGCCCCGGAGGAACTGACCGAGCAGCAGCTGCACATGGTGGAAGAAATTGTAAAACGCTATACCGAAGCTCTGCCCAAGCCCAAAAAGCGCCCCCGGTGGCATTATGCTTTAGCGGGCGTGGCCATTGGCTGTGCCTTGCTGTGGCTGAGCGAACTGTACGACAATATCGACCGGCTCAACCACAACTACGTGAACCTTTCCAACAATTTAAATAACGTGCAAAACAGCGTGTATTATCAGATTGATGCCATTGGCGACCGGGTGGAAGAAATTCTGCACGAGCTGAACGACCTGCTGGCCAACAAAAGCATGCGGCTGCTTACGGTGGACATTGAAAAAGAAACGGCCACGTTCAACTTTTCTGCCACACCGCGGCGGTTTGAAGACGGCATGGCGGCCTACGTGCTGGTGGAAAACGACGGCAAAACCGAAACCCACGGCCCCTTTGCCGCCGATGGGCAGACCTTTACCGGGGAATTTACCACCACGCTAACAAATTACATCAATGCCTCTGTTGTACTTGAAAAAGGAGAAGTGCGCGAGACCCAGGCTTTGGGAGAGGAATACAGCCTGTACGCCCTGACCCTGCCGCCCAGCGTGGATGTTTCCACCAACATGTGGGGCGAAAAAGCGGAATTCGGCAAGCCCTATGATTTGAACGGCACCCTGGCCTGGGTACAGGATTTTGGCCACGACAGCGCGCCGGCCAAGCCGCTGGGAACGGAAAGCGGCGACTTCACCGTTACCATCGAATCCATGCGGCTGGGGTTGTTCATCGACAAAAAGCTGGTTCTGTGGGCCGAGCCCTGCGAAAAGCCCGCCAACTACCGCGGCTTTGATGCGGCGCAGTTCTACCGCTTCCCGGAGGGCAGCAGTTTTACACTGGAAGAGGGCGAGACCTTCTACATGGCCGCCGTTGCGGTGGATAATTACGGCCGGGAATTCGTGCAGACCTGCTACCAGCCCCTGACGGTGGAAGATGGCATGTTCTCTACCTCCACCGAGACCCTGCTGATTGAGTGGGACGATGCGGAGAATTGGGAGTACTAACCTAAAACTTCGAGAAAGCCTTGTATGCAAAAAGTTTCGCCCACCTTTTCAAAGGTGGTAGGGTGTCGGGGCAAAGCCCTGACTCGTTTTCCGCAGAAAACGGAATTCCTTTGCCTTAGAAGCGCTCGAAAAGGTTGAATTGAGCGGCGCAGCCGTTCAAGAAGGGAAAACCTGCGAGTGAGGTTTTCCCTTGCGAGCCGAAAATTTTCCGGTTTTCATTGCATAAAGGAGGGT
>JAFYOA010000334.1 GCA_017547865.1 Clostridia bacterium | reverse complement strand
TGGGTACCCTGTGGAACACCTATGCCTTCTATGTGCTGTATGCGGATATCGATGAGTTCGATCCCACCAAGCACGCTCTGGATTACGATAAGCTGAGCATCATGGATAAGTGGCTGCTCTCCAAGATGAACACCATGGTGAAGGCTGTGGATAATCATCTGGGCAACTACCGTATTCCGGAAGCTGCTTCCGCTCTGGAAGAGTTCGTGGATGAACTTTCCAACTGGTATGTGCGCCGTGGCCGCGAACGCTACTGGGTGCAGGGCCTGCCGCAGGATAAGATCAACGCCTACATGACCCTGTACACCGCCCTGAAGACCGTCAGCCTGGCTGCCGCTCCCATGATCCCCTTCATGACCGAAGACATTTACCAGAACATTGTGCGTACCTGCGATGCTTCTGCCGAGACCTCCATCCATCTGTGCAGCTTCCCCGAAGTGAACGAGAACTGGATCGATGCCGAACTGGAAGCCGCCATGGACGAAGTGCGCGCTGTGGTTACCCTGGGTCGTGCCGCCCGCAACGGTTCCAACATCAAGAACCGCCAGCCGCTGGACACCATGTATGTGAAGGCCGATGCCGCTCTGGGTGAGGACTATGTTTCCATCGTGGAAGAAGAACTGAACATCCGCAACGTTGTGTTCGTGCAGGATGCCGGTGACTTGATGTCCTATAACTTCAAGCCTCAGATGCGTACCCTGGGCCCGAAGTACGGCAAGAAGCTGGGCGCCATCCGCAATGCTCTGGCCGGCCTGAACGGCAGTGCCGCCAAGCAGGAGCTGGATGCCAACGGTGTGCTGAAGCTGGATATCGGCGATGAAGTCATTGAACTGGCTGTCGAAGATCTGCTGATCGAAGCCGTGCAGAAGGAAGGCTTGTTCTCCGTTTCCGACAACGGCGTGACCGTTGCTCTCGACACCACCCTCACCGAGGAACTGATCGAAGAGGGCTTTGTGCGCGAAATGGTGAGCAAGATTCAGACCATGCGTAAGGATGCCGGCTTTGAAGTTATGGATCACATCACCGTGACCATGCAGGGCAGCGAAAAGCTGCAGGCCATTCTGGAAAAGAATAAGGCCGCCATGGCAGAAGACGTGCTGGCCGATGCCATCACCTGCGCCGCCCCCGCCGGTTACACCGCCGAGTGGAACATCAACGGCGAAATGGCTACCTTTGGCGTGGAAAAAGTGCAGTAATTTCCAATTCAATAAAAATGGGCAGTCGGTCTTGCATCGGCTGCCCTTTTGTGTTATGATAAGCGACAAATCCAATTTTAAAACAGAACAGGAGTGACACACATGAAATTGGTGATTATCGTAGGCCCCCATGCCGTGGGGAAGATGACCGTGGGCCAGGCCCTGGCCCGCATGACAGGCTTAAAGCTGTTCCACAACCATATGACCATCGATGTGGTCAGCGATCTGTTCAGCGAATACCCCGCCGAACGCGGCCGGCTTACCGATCTGTTCCGCAAAGAAGTGTTTGAGGCTTTCTCCCAAACCGATGCCTACGGGATGATCTTCACCTATATGTGGGCCTTTGACCAGCAGGC
>JAFYOA010000333.1 GCA_017547865.1 Clostridia bacterium | reverse complement strand
GGCCGCCCAGGCGGATGTGATCCTCTGCGTATGCGATGCTTCCAGCCCGGAAGCCCAGGAACACCTGCAGGTGACCCGCGACCTGCTGGCGGAGATCGCCGGCGAAGCCCGGCCGGTCATTCCCGTAATGAATAAATGCGACCTGGTGCCCGCACTCCACGATATGCCCATGATCGGCGGCGCGGTGCGCATCAGCGCTTTGGACGGCAGCGGCGTAGACACCCTGCTCACCGCCATTGAAGAAAACCTGCCCATTCAGCTGAAAGACGTGGAACTGCTCTTCCCCTTCCATGCCGTGGGTGCCGCCGCCCCCCTGCGAAAAGAAGGGCTGCTGCGGGAAGAAGAATACACCGAAAACGGCCTGCATGCCTATGCCAGTCTCGATCCCATCCAGCTGGCCGCCATGAAGGACTACATTGTAGAATAAAAGGAGAATTGGGATGTTTGATCTTACCGGAAAAATCGCGCTGGTCACCGGGGCCTCCCGGGGCATTGGCAAGGGCGTTGCCCTGGCGCTGGCCAAAGCCGGCGCGGATATTGCCGTAAACTATGTGAACAACGAAGCCAAAGCGCAGGAAACCGTGAACGAGATCCTCGCCCTGGGCCGCCGCGCCTTTGCCGTGCGTGCCGATGTAACCGACGAAGCCCAGGTGAAGGCAATGTTCTCCGCCGTGACGGAGCACTTTGGCCGGCTGGATATTCTGGTAGCCAACGCCGGCACCACCCAGCCCAAAGATATTTTCCAGATGGAACTGGCCGATTGGCAGCGCATTGTGGATGTAAACCTGACCAGCGCTTACCTTTGTGCCAAGTGCGCTATGGAGATCATGCGGGAGCAGAAGAGCGGGCGCATCATCTTTATGGCATCTCAGGCCGGCGAGCGCGGCGCTTTGTACGGCCACGCCCACTACGCCGCCGCAAAAAGCGGTGTGCTGGCTCTTTCCAAAACCGTGGCCCGCACCGCAGCACCCTTGGGCATCACCGTCAACTCCATTGCTCCCGGCGTTATTTTTACCGAAATGACCGGCCTCGCCCACAACGATGAAGAAATCGCCGAGCTTACTGCTTCCATCCCGCTGGGTCTGGGCACACCGGAAGACATCGGCGCCGGTGTGGTGTATCTCGCCAGCGACGAAGCCCGGTATGTCACCGGCATCACGTTGGATATCAACGGCGGTTCCTACATTCACTAAAAAATCAAAACCACCCGAAAAGAGCGGTCATCCGTTCCTTCCGGGTGGTTCTTTTATATTCACTCTGCCAATTGCAGAGAATAATCAAGATGTGCCGGCAGGGAGAGCGAAAGAAAATGCTCTGCCTGCTCTTTTGTTACGCCCAAAAGTTCCGCCGCCAACACCAGCAGCGTGCCGTCCGGCTGCTCCTGCAGGTCGCCCCACAAACCGGCGGCGGGCAGGTGTTCTGCCAGCGCAGCACAGGTTTTGTCTTCTGGTTTTACCGCAAAACGATGCAGCAGCATGGCGCGTCGGTTTTCCGCTGTTGTTTCCGGCAATTGCGGGCAGAACAGCTTTTCCCACCGGGGCAGGGTGCTTTCCTCTGCCGTTTCCACAAACAGATTCTGCAGAACCTTATCGGCTGCTGCAGTCAGTTCACTCAAAACCGCATCGTAGGCGGCCAGTTCGGCGGCTATACCGCCGTTTTCGGTCGGCTCATACCCCGCAGAAACTAGCGCCGCCCGCATGGAAGTCAAGGTCTCCGTCATACCAGTTCACCTGCCCACAGATCACCCGGCACATACACGCCGCCGGTGATCGCACCGCCATCTGCCGCAGAAAGTGCAAAATCATAGTTCGCGATCATCCCGGTGTTCAGCAGGTACTGCCCCACCTGGATCAGCAGGAACGGATCGCCGATCTGCAGCACGGCAAAGTAGTGGCGAATGGCTTCGACGGCAGCTTCTTCTGCCGCGGCCTGGGTGCAGCCGGGAGCAGGTGCCACATACACCTGCACATTTTTGGTTTCCTCCACCGCGCGTTTCACTGTCACGGTCACGCCGATTTCCCGCTGTTCGTTCAGCGTCTCCTGCACCGCGGCCAGTACATCCTCCGCAGCGGCGCCTTCCTCCCCGCGGATGTATACCCCCACGGTGCCAACACCGTTTTCTCTGGGCACCGCACAGGCAGAGGCCACCCCTTCGCAGGCCAAAGCCATGCGGCGGTAGCTTTCGGCGTTGGTGCTGTTAGGCAGCATGCTGTAGGCTGCCAGCAGGCGGGCACGCAGGGCATCGTCGGTTTCTTCGTTTCGTCCGCCGGTAAACGGCGCGGCATTGGTCACCGCCTCCACCCCGTTCGGCACGGTAGAAAGTACACACACCGTGCCTGCCGCAGCGTTGCCGCCCTGCCCCGGCACAGTGGCTTCCGCATCCACATTTACAGAAAGCTTCCCCGCCGGCAGCACACAGGGCGCGCAGGTCACGTATTCCATCGGTTCTTCCCCGGCGGTGCAGCACACCACCCCGGCGGGAATTTCCAGATCGTACAGCAAAGCCGCTGCGCGGGAGAAGGTCAGTTCGCCCCGTGCCGGACGGGCATCCCGGCGGGCAAGCCCACGCTGCGCGGCGTGGCGGTTCAGGCCATCTCCCACCGCCGTTTGGGGAAACGCCTGTTGTTCAATGTACTGCAGGTACGCCTGCAGCGCGTGCACCTCACCGGCCAAAATTTTCAGCCGAATGCCAATGTCCGTGGCATCTTCCGCCGGCACGCCCATGGCCTCCCGGTACACCGTCTGCATTCGCCGCAGAATTGCTTCGTATGTTTCCATCTTAGTCCTCCTTTATGGGCAAGCACAGGGGCATCGTCCCCTCCGGCGTGTGCAGGGTGAAGATGCATACATCACCCTCCACCACCGCAGCGGTCACATCCAGGGCCGGTTCCGGCAGAAGCGCCTCCCGGGCAGCGACCAGCCATGCGGCATTGCTGTCTTTGGCCGAAAGCCGTGCCAGTTCCCCGCCAAACGCGCGGTCGTAGCAAAACGTTCCTTTTTGCCCCCGCAGGCGCAGCATAGCCCGCTGCACCCAGGCCGCCGGGCCGTTCACCCACAAAGGCAAGCCGCCGGGGCTCAGTGCCTGTTCCCCATTTTCCAGTTTGGTATCCATCTCATTCTCCTTTTGCAAATACCTGCCCGTTGATGATGACCTCGCCGGTGTTTTTCAGCACAATGCTGGCGCCGCCTTTGGAATACAGGCACACTTCGCCTTCTTCCAGCACTTCACCGGCAGGGCCGCTCACCCCCAGGCACCAGCCATCCCATACCACCGCCCGGGCATTGGGCGGCAGCACAGCATACATTCCGTAGGGAAACACGCCCTTCGCCGCCAGATATTCCTGCCCCGCTACCACACGGGGATCTGCGCCGCCCGCGGCCACCGTGCCGCTCTGCAGCGCTGCTGCGGCAGGCTGTTCCTTCAGTTTTTTTGCAAGCCACATGGTGTTTTCTCCCTTTCCGCTTCCAGCGTCACCCGGGTAAAAAGCCCATCGTTTCCGCCGGTAAGGCGCACTGCCTCCGCCCGTGCCCCCTGCAATGCAGAGAAATCGCCGGGCATTTCTTCCACATCCACAAAATCGCCGGGGCGTACATTCCACAGGCCGGGCACCGTTATCTGCCAGACAAAAGCCGCTTTCTCTCCCGCAGCAATCAGTGCGGCGGCATCGCCGACAGCCGAACGCAAAAACCGACGGCGAACCACGCCATCTGTCTTGGCCGGGCGGTTTTCCACCACCGTGCCGTACCCGCCACTGCGGGTATCCTGCACCATCACTTCACTGATACGCTCTGCCGGCTGGCGGCTGAACACCACCTCCACCGGCGCGGGCAGGGTGCAGCGTCCGGCTTCCCGGGGCGAAAAACTTACTGTGGTTTCGTCGGGCATCCACAGTGCGTCCCTCCCCAGGTACAATCGGGCAAAGCCACGCAGCACGTTATATACACTCTCGCCAAAAGCAGCGGTGTATTCGCCGGGGAATACCCTGGGGCTGCCGCCCACAGCCCGCAGCCCCAGGGGGCGCAGCTGCCAATGCTCCATCACCGTGCGGGAAGGACAGCGCACCGCTCCCGGCACAGCTTTATTATCCAGCAGCAGCGCTTCAAAGCTGCGGCACACCAGTTCCGTTTCCCGCCGGCCGGCAGCCCAGCGTTCGTGTTGCTCATCGGTCAGGCCGCCAAACAGGCAAACGCCGTTCACCAGCAGTTCCACCCGGTACAAAGCCGGCAATCCGGTCTCCGCCAAAGTCACCGTCAGGCCGTCCGCAGGGGCTTCTTCATCCCGCTGCAACCGAAAATCCACCGGCGCAGAACAGCACACCCGGCTGCCGTCCGCCGCATACCCGCGGCAGAGCACCTTCTGTTTCATCGGCTTGCCTCCTTTGCCCGGGCCACGTATATTTTCTCACCGGCCCGCAAACTGCGTATCTTCGGCACATGGCGATTGACCTGCACCATACTGTCGATCTGCCTGTCGTATCGAAACGCAATATCCCACAGGGTCTCACCCGCTTGCGCAAATACAAATTCCGGCACCGGCATTTCTTCCCGTGGCTGCAGGTCCACAAATGTAAAGGTGTACCCCACCGCATTCGGGTGGGCGCAGCCGGTTTGTTCCAGCGTTTCGGCCACGGCCAAAAAAGGCCGCTCACCCGGCAGGCACAGCACACCGGAGCCATCTTTTTCCATCGCATTGCGCAGAGCCTCCAACTGTGCGGCGGCATTTTTACCCACAAAATGGCCACTGCCGTTCACCACACGGCACAAAGGGCCGGCATCTTCTGCTGTTCCGCCGGGCTGTGCTGCCTTCAGTACCTTGCGGCGAAACACAATTTCCAGCTTTTCCGGTTCTGCCGGAAATACAAAGTCACGGAATTTCATCCGGCGGCACCCTCTTTCTGTTCCGGGTAGCGGCGGCTGTCCCGCTGCAATTCCCGGGAAAGCGCCTCCAGTTCTGTCCATTTATCCATCTGTTTCCTCCCTGTTCATGCCAAGATACACCGTCACCGTTCCGGCGGCACTGCGGTACAGCCCAAGCACCGGCTCTTTTTGCTGTTCCATCCACCGCAGCAGGGCGGGCACCTGCGCCGGGTGCATACAGAACCGCACACACCGACACAGCCGTCCGTCTACATATTGCGTATATTCCCCCACCGGGCGCAGCGGCTTACTCTTCCCGCAGAACGGCATCGGTCATCACCGCTTTTCCGTTCACCGTCACCGGCCGGCTTTCCAGCACAAGGTAGCGTTTCCCCCGGCAGAACACCCGGCTCACACCGTCTTCCAGCCCATCGGCACGGCCAAAAAAACGCACCAGCACCGGGCGTTTTTCCCCCACGGTGCTGCCGGCCCACCGGCGGTACAAAGTAGAATCCGTTTTCACCGGGGCCAGAACGCCCCAAATGCGCCCGGCTTTGCCGTCGGTCTCGGTGCGCATACCGCGCTGCCACACACCGGGGTTCATATTTCCACCCGGCAAAAGCCGTCGCTGCCGCCGGTCAGCGGGGCCAGCGCCTCCATACAGCTGCGGTAAAAATCCGCCGCCTTCTGTCTGCCGCCGTACTCCAGCCGCAGGTCACCGGCGGTCATTTTCTCCGGCCGAAGCACCGCCGCAGCCTGCTCGTAATACAGCGCTGCCAGTGCCGCAGCCGCCAGGCCGATCGCCCCGGCATACGGTTCCTTCTGCGCCTCGGTGCAGTGTGCCAGCCGGGTGTTCATTACATCCGCCGCCACATCGCAATAGGGCATCCAGTTTTCCGGTGTTTCGGGATCTTCACCGGTCAGGTGCAAAAACAGCTGCTTCATTCGTTCATCCATCGGCTCGCCTCCGTTCTGTGCATGGAGCGGAGCTTTCGCCCCGCCCGCACAAATAATTTAATTGCAGTTCACCACACGGGCAGCGTTGGGGAACAGCTGAGCAAAACCGGCCACCACACTGATGGAAGCGCGGTCCATCTGGCGGTCGATCAGCTTGTCGTAATCGGTGAGAATACCACCGGCCTGCACCATTTCCAGGCAGCAGTTCTTATCCACCGCCACCAGCTGCTTCTTTTCCATGGTGGGCACGTGAATAAGAGATGCACCCATGGGCGTAGCCAGTTTGCCGGTGGCATGGAAGCAGTTGCCGGCGGCGGAATCCTTCATTTCCGTAAGGTTCATCACCTGCTGGCAGGCAGTGGTGCCGCCCACCAGGGTGGTCATGCGGTAGGGGGCCAGGTCGCCCCACAGGGTCATCAGGTCGTTGTAGGTCATGCCGGAGGTCAGATTTTTCACAGCTGCGCCATCGTTCACACCATCGCCGTCCACCAGGGTATTCACGGCATCCTGCAGCAGGCCGGCAGCCATAAAGGCACCGATCTGGCGAAGGATCACGGTGATCACATCCAGCTTATGGAAACGCAGGGCTTCGTAGGTGCCGGCCAGTACGCGGCCGCGCTTGCGCAGGTTCACCAGGCCGTTCTGGGTGTGCACATAGGTGGTGGGCATGGTCACCGATTCATCGGTGCGCACCAGATTGTAGGCATCGTCTTCGGATTCCGCCATAACAGCGCGGTAATCCATTGCCTCCACATTGGTCACCGTAGCCACAAGTTCATTCAGATGATTGTTGGCCTCCATCCCCTGGCGCACGGCGCGGGCAACGTATTCCGGGAACAGCGCAGCGCTGGAGGTGCTGCGGAAAAACTTTTCCAGACGGTCGGAATCGGGGCCGCCCACGCGGATACCGAAACGCTTCAGCTGGCGCTGGTAGGCATCCAGGCCCTCCAGCGGGGTGCCCACATACTGAGAAGAATCATCCAGCTCTTCCAGTACCTGGGTAAAAGATTTGCCGGGCATGGCGTACATGCCCTTTTCAAGATGGATCGTATCATAACAAGCCATATTCATATCTCCTTTCAAAGTTGAACGGTCTTTTCCGTATCAGATCAAAAAATCCTCATTATTCTGTGCGGAACCGGCGACAGCCAGCTGGGGCTGTGCGCTGTTCTGCAGGGTTTTGCGGCAGCTTTCCGCCACATGTTCCAGTTCTTCCGGGCTCAGCACCGCCAGCGATCTGCGGATTGTCTCGCCCTTCAGGCCGGGGTACAGCACCGCAGCGGCCTGCACCACCTGCCGCATCTGCTTCTCACGCAGGCGGCGGCCGGCCTCGGCCAGCTTTTCCAGACCAGCCAGTTCTGCCTGCATGGTCTGTACCTCTTCGGCGGTCAGCTGCATTTCACCAAAACCAGCCTGTTTCAGCCGGGCCAGGGTCATGCTGCCCTGTTTTTCCCCCGGGCCAAAACGTTTGGTCACGCCGGCCTCCCGCTGGGCGGGAATCGCCACAAACGACCACTCGTACGCATCCGTCGGTTCCTCCAGCAGGAACCAGCACAGCCTGCCGCCATAGGTTTTTCCCCGCACGTGGGTGCATTCCCCGGCGGGTTTGCCGCACAGGCCGCAGATGCGTTTTTTCACCGAACAGCCTACGCTCACTTCTTTTTTGATGCCGCTTTCAATTTCCGTGATTAACGCATCGTTTTCGCCGGTGCGGGGCAGGTAAGCCCGGGCACGCAGGCGGCAGTAAGCTTCGCCATCTTTGGTTCTGCGGCCGGGCACCTCCTCCACCTTTGTGGAAAAAATACGTGCGGCCTGCAATGCCGCCTTCGGCTCATGGTCGAAAAGTCCGGGCTTACCCACAAAAAGCTCACCCAGTGTTTTCAGTGCCGCCGGGCTGAACTTTTCAAAATCGCGGTCGATCTCATTGTCGCACAGCACCAGGCTGAACACATACAGTTCCTCTGCCTTAAACTCTCGGCGGGTGAATGTGTTGATCTGCCGCAGTTCCTCTTCGGTCACCACGGCTGCACTTTTTTGAATGATGCCTTCCTTCATTCTCGTCACCTCCTCATTCCTCTGCCGGGTCTGCTGCAGCCAGTCCGGCTTCAATCTCTGCTGCACGGGCATGCTGCAAACGTGCATTGGCGTGGTCCACTTCATCCTGCATCGTAATCTCGTTCCACACCACGCGGCAGGTGTCGTCCCAGCCCTGCATGCGCAGCCACATCCCGGCAATCTTCTCGATCACCGGATCCAGCACCCGGCGGTAAGCCTCCAGTTCGCTGGTCAGAATATCCGCCTGCTGGCTGGACATTCGCTCGGTGGAAGACCAGGACAGGCCCAGCAAAAACGGCGGCACACCCAGCCGCGCCACGATCTGTTCCAGCATCTGCCGCACCGGCACTTCGCTGTCCAGAATCTGGTTATCGGCTCCAATGGCACGAATGCTCACATCGCCCACGGCCACAAAGTCGTTCACCGTGCCGCTGCGCATGGCCTGCTGCCACTGTTCTGCCATTCGCCTGGCCTTTTCACCGGCAAACGCCGGGTTGTCGTCTTTGCAGGTCACCGCAAATCGCACATTGCCCGCACGTTCCCAGTTCACCCCAATGGAATGATAAATGCGCATCAGCACATCGCTGACAAACGGCAGGCCGCGCAGCAGTGAGACGCCCCGGGCAGAACCCGGCACCGGATGCAGCGCAGAGACCACCACAAGCTGCGGCATACGGCAGGGGGTCAGGGAACCGTCGGCTTCCCGGCGGCATACCCGCAGCTGCAGGGGTGCAGGTTCCTCAATCTCCACCGCATCCGGGGCAGCGTTGTACAGCGCCGCAATGCCGTCTTCACCGGGCACGATCTCACCCACCGCGTTGCCATAGGTCAAAAGCTGCTCCAGGTGGTTGCCAATAAAAGCATCGATTCCTGTTTCGGCGGCGTTCACCTGCACCCGGCGAAGAAAACGCCCCAGCGCCCGGGTAGCTTCTTCATCCTCGCATGCCACGGTAAACGAGCCGATCAAACGGCGCAGTTTGCCAATGGCCGAATCGATGATCGGCACCTGCGCCCGCAGCTGTTCGTACAGCCGGTGTTCCGCAGCCGCCGGCAATGCCGCACCGTTCCAGGGGATCATCCCCTGTCCTCCGGGCACCGCCACTGCTTCCGGTGCGGTCTGCACCGGCATGGTCTTTGTTTCCTTGCGTTTAAAAATACTCATGTTTCACCCCGTTCCTGTTTTGCTTTTGTGGTCATCCCGGGCGGCGCACTGCCACAAAAGCACCTTCGCCGCCGCTTCGTTCCAGCCATGTGCTTACAAAATACCGTATGTCATCCATGGCATGGTCGAATTCCTTCACCGGCGCATCCCGCCCGGCGTTTTCCTTCCAGCGGTACAGGCCAAATTCCCGCACCGCATCCACACAGCAGCAGCAAATCTTTATCCGCCCGGTCTTCAGTGCGCCCGCCGTGCGGCGAATGCCGTCCACCACGTCGTTCACCGCCGGCAGAACCGGCAGTCTTTCCCGCTGCAGCAGGGTTATAAAACTGGCGGCAGAGGGATCCACCACCACTGTGCAGGGGCGGCAGCCGCCCAGTTTTTCCAGCAGCGCCTGCAGGTGTTCTTCGTCCGTACGGCGCTCACCGGTCTTCCGGGCATCGTAATAATACTCGTCAT
>JAFYOA010000332.1 GCA_017547865.1 Clostridia bacterium | reverse complement strand
TATATAACCTGGGTAATTTTCAATTCATCTGCAAAAATACGAACATCACCGGAGTTTTCGAACACAAAGTGATAATCGATCAGGCGATCGTATCGCTGCAGGATCGTACGGATGGACGCTGTAAGCGAATAATTGGTCTTATTCAAATCGATCTTTCCGGACTGCAGACGTGAAAGATCCAGAAGATCATTTACCAACGTAGTCAGACGGGTCGCTTCATCGATGATGACCTGCACATTTTCCGGCGTATTTTCACCTGGAATGTCCCGCATTACTTCTGCATAGCCGGTGATCATTGTCAATGGTGTTCGTAAATCATGGGAAACATTTGCCAAAAGATCCCGCCGAAGCCCCTCAACACGTGAAAGTTCATATGCCGCAACGTTCAGCGAACGTGCCAGTTCGGTCGTTTCTTTGGCCCCGCTTTCGGCAAAATACACATTGTAATTTCCCTGTGCCAATTGTGCCGCCGCACGGTTCATTCGCACAATCGGGCGCGAAATCCGAAGCGAAATGATCAGTGCCAGGCCAATCGAGAGCAACAGCATGATCACTGTAATTGCTCCCAACTGCACACGCAGTGTCTCTATTGTGGAGCGAACCGGCTCGATGCCGGCAAAAATAATTGCCAAACGTCCGTCGCCTCGTTCGCCCTGTACCGCATGCAAATACAAAACACTTTCTGCATTGTCTGCAGGATGGATAATATTGGCATTGTTCTGATTTTGCTGCGTATAATGCTGAAAAACATTGCCGCCATCCCGGAGTGTATCATAATACAACGCCATCAATTCCCAGGATCGCAGCTCCGAAAACACATCATTTCCGGAACTCAATCCGATCGAAACCCGACGCCCGGTGTCATCTGAAATCAGCACATCCATCTGATCTGTCAGAACAGCATTTCGAACAGCATCTTCAGGATCTTCACCGCGATCCAGGCAGAGGATAATATCGCGGGCACTTTGATGAATGGAATACATGCGGATCGTTTTGTAAAACGAATTCATGAAAACGACCTGAAACAGCCAGAGCAGCCCGACGGTTACAACAGTGAATAAAAAGAAACCGGTAAACAAGTGTAAGCCGATCCCAAGTCTTTTCCTCTGTTTGGAGGGAGTTGCTTCAGACCTCAAAGCGGTAACCCACTCCCCTCAGTGTAACAATAAACCGGCTGTACGGGCCAAGGCTTTTTCTCAGCAGTTTGATATGCGTATCCAGCGTGCGGTCGTCTCCGTAAAAATCATATCCCCATACATTTGAAATCAGCTTTTCGCGACTCAGAGCAATATCTTTATTTTTCACAAGATAAAACAATAAATCATATTCTTTGGGAGAAAGGTCGGCGCGCACACCATCAATGCAAACTATGCGGCCGGTAAAATCGATACTTAACCCCTCGAAGTTCAGCACGGTATGCTGCGTGGTACTTTCTGCCGCCCGGGTTCTTTTTATAATCGCCTGAATCCGCATCATCAATTCCTTGGGCGAAAACGGCTTGACAACGTAATCATCCACGCCAAGTTCAAAGCCATGGATCTTATCATATTCTTCGCCGCGAGCCGAAAGCATAAGAACCGGCACAGAAGAAATCTTTCTGATTTCGGCAACCGCAGAAAAACCGTCCAGCTCCGGCATCATAATATCCATGATCACAATATCGAATTTCTGTGGTTCACTGCGAATCATTTCCACAGCACGCATTCCGTTTTCAGCTTCAAAAGCACGAAAACCTTCAAATTCGGCATATTTACGAATCAGCGTACGGATCTTGTCTTCATCATCGGTCACAAGAATCGTATACATTTCGCTTCCCTCCATTGTTGTGATACCGGTATCGTACCATACAAATGTGAAAAAGCCGTGAAAAAACGGAAATTAAACCACAAAAATATCGTATTACAGAATAAGTATATCATGAAAAGATTTTTTTTCAAGTTCTGTCGCCTGATTTTCTTTTTATCCGCTTGACATTTATATGAAAAAGTTGTACCATTTTTATATAAAACAAGGTGTGACCTTCGTGATTTTTTTATCATTTTTATAAGGAGCGACGCATATGAAAAACATCCCTGTTATCACAATCAGCCGTCAATATGGCAGCCAGGGCCACGAAGTTGGACAGAAAGTTGCAGAAAAGCTTTCCATCCCCTATTTCGATAAGTCGCTGATCGCACTTGCCGCTCAGCAGAGCGGTTTCAGTGAAGCGGCTTTTGAATATGCGGACGAAAAAGCAGGCAGCAGTTTGCTGTATTCCATGGTTACCAGCGGCATGGGTGTTGCTGCCCGTATTGCCGGTACCAATGAACTGCCCATCAACGATAAGCTTTTCCTCATTCAGTCCGATATTATTCGTGACGCAGCCAACAAAGGTCCCTGTGTGATTGTCGGACGTTGTTCTAACTACATCCTTCGTGAATATCCCAACATTTTCAAAGTGTTTATTCACGCCAAAAAGGAAGACCGTGTGAAGCACGCGATTGAAGTGGATGGCATTGATGCCAACAAAGCTGCAGATTTTGTGACCAAGCGTGACAAGCAGCGTGCCAACTACTATAATTTCTATTCCAGCCTGCGCTGGGATGATATCAACGCATACAATCTCACACTGGACACTTCCCTGTTCTCCGTGGATGAAGCTGCCGATATCATCATCAAGGCGATTGAGGCTATGCAGACGAAGGAATAAGGTTATTTCTGTAATATCACCGGATACCGAGGTTCTTTTGTGAAACAATTCATCGTCCCCCCTATCTCATCGAAAACGCTGAAGATTCTTGCCGCAGTATTGTTTTGTCTCGTGCTCACATTGGCGGTCATTTTGTTCAGCAGCTGGGTACAAGGCCCAAAAGAAAAACAGACGACTTTGTCGACATACTCCATGGGCTCTTTGGTTCAGCAAACAGTGTATGGTAACCAAGCAGAAGCCGCAGCCTCTGCGGCTTCTTTTGCTGTTACATCCCTCGAGAATCAGATTTCCTGGCGCGTAGAAAACAGTGATATTCAAAAGCTGAATGCCGCTGCCGGCAAACAGAATGTTCCTCTTCGCGATACAACTGCAAAATTGCTTGTGCAGATGCTGGATGTTTGCGAACAAAGCGGCGGAGCCTTTGATATCACCATCGCGCCTTTGAGTCTTCTTTGGAATTTTGACGAGGCACCGTCTCTTCCCAATGCAGATGATATTGGTTATTTCAAGCAGTTTGTCGGTTACGAAAACGTATTTTACGATGCTGCGCACCGGCAGG
>JAFYOA010000331.1 GCA_017547865.1 Clostridia bacterium | reverse complement strand
GTCCATTTCGCCCATGGCATCTTCTTCCAGCCTGTGGCAGGAAATGCTGCCCGGCCAGAACGGCCGTCTGGTGAGCGAGCTGCTGGAAAAACAGTACGATGTGGTGTATGGTTCCTGGCCTACGGAATACGATGAGATCGTGCTGGTGCTGGATGAAAACAACGAGCTGGACGATATGGCTCTGTATGCGCTGGGTCTCACCACCCGGGAAAGCATGGATGCCCTGATGGAAGCTGCCATGAACGGCACCGGCCTGGATGCCGATATGCAGCACTGGACCTACGAAGAGATCTGCGATATGGAATTCCGCGTGGTGTTTGGCGCCGATTGCTTCTCTTATGATGAACTGACCGGTACTTTCAGCGACCTGCGCGAAACCGACACCGGCCTGAAATACCTGTACGATAACGGCACCGCGCTGAAAGTCTCCGGCATCATCCGCCCGAACTCGGATGCGGTTTCCACGGTGATGAACGGCTCCATCGGCTATACCAGTGCGCTGACCAAGTATATCATTGAAAAGAACGGAGAGTCCGCCGCTGTAAAAGCCCAGCTGGAAGACCCGGATACCGATATTTTCACCGGCCTGCCGTTCCGCGAAAGCACCGGCAATATGACCGATGAAGAGAAGGAAGCGGAGTTCCGCGCTTATGTGGAAGGGCTGGAAACCCCTGCCAAGGCCATGACCTATGTGAAGATCATGTCCATTCCCTCTGCGGAAGAACTGGATGCCATGGTGCTGCAGGCCAAGGGCGATATGGACCGTGCCGCCATGGAAGAAACCATGGTGCAGGTGCTGGTGGCCCAGATGGGTATGGCTGAGGATGATATCCGCTCCTACACCGCTGCCATGGAGGACGAGGAGATCGAAGAGTTCTTCACCCAAATGGTAACGGAACAGGTGAAGCTTCAGTATGCCGCCCGGGTGCAGGAACAGCTGGCGGGCACTGAGGCCGCACAGCTGGCGGCTGCGCTGGAGATGGCGCTGCCCAACTACACCACCGAACAGTGCGCCGTGTACCACGACGAAGTGCTGGTGTTCTCCGATTCCACCTACGAAGACAACCTGCGTACCCTCAGCCATGTGGACGTGGATGTGCCCTCTTCCATCAATCTGTACGCTTCTTCCTTTGAGAATAAAGACGTGATCGAAGCGGCCATTGCCGACTATAATGCCGGGGTAGAAGACCTGGAGCAGATCGAATACACCGATTACGTCGGTCTGATGATGTCTTCTGTCACCACCATCATCAATGCCATTACCTATGTGCTGGTGGCGTTTGTGGCGGTGTCTTTGGTGGTGTCCTCCATTATGATCGGCGTCATCACCCTGATCTCTGTGCAGGAACGCACCAAGGAGATCGGTATTCTCCGTGCCATCGGTGCTTCCAAGCGGAATGTATCCAGTATGTTCAACGCAGAGACCATGATCATCGGCCTTACGTCCGGCCTTTTGGGTGTCACGGTCACCTGGCTGCTGTGTTTCCCCATCAATGCCATTCTCCACAGTGTAACGGGTATTCAGAACCTGAATGCCTATCTCCCCGGGGAAGTGGGCGTTGCACTGGTGGTTATCAGCGTGCTGCTTACCCTGATCGCGGGTATCATTCCTTCCCGCAGTGCCGCGAAGAAAGACCCCGTGGTTGCCCTGCGAACCGAATAAAATTTATACGGAGCCCTGCCTGCGCGGGGCTCTGTTTTTTTGCAGCGCCGCAGGCGGAAAAGCCTTGACTTTTTTGTTTTAAATCTCTACAATAAGGCTACAGGAGTTTTTATCGATTGAAAGAGAGGTACTTACTTATGGCAGTTAATCCTGAACTGGAATTCAAACTGAAGTCACTTGCAACATACGACGGCATGAGGCTGGATGAGTACAGCTTTGTGTATATGGAAAATTATAAGGGCGAGCAGCAGGAATATAAGCTGGACGTGATCGCTCCGCTGGAAAAGAGCGAAGCTCCCCGTCCGGTGGTCATTTTTGTGCATGGCGGCGGCTTTACCCAGCCCTGCGATAAGCGCCAGGCATACATCCCCATGTTTGCTCATCACCTGACCAAGGCTGGTTACGTGGTGATTTCTCCGGACTATCCCATTTTCGATGATCCCGAACAGCGTGCCGCTTATGCCGGTGCCGACCGCGGCGCCGCCCGTGCCGCCGAAGCTGTGCACATGGCCTATCTGTATATTCAGCAGAACGCCGATGCCCTGCACCTGGATACGGACCGCATCGCTCTGTTTGGCGGCAGCGCCGGCGGTATGACCGGTTTCTATATGCTGGAGCATTACAGTGACAAGATCCGCATGTTCGGCAACTGCTGGGGTGCTCCCCGCGGTTATATGCCGGATGTGACCAAGTTCCCGCCCACGCTTTCCATTCACGGCACCGCCGACCAGGCTGTTCCCTACGAACTGGAAGCCCCCATTCAGGCCGCTTTTGAGGCTGCCGGTGTGGACCATGAACTCATCACCCTGGAAGGCGCACCGCACACTCCGCTGATGCACCTGGATGATTTCATCCCCACCGTTCTGGCCTGGCTGGAAAAGACCATGAAGTAATTTTTGAAGAAGTGTTCCCAAAGGGAGCGCTTCTTTTTTCTTGCCAACCGCGATTTTTGTGGTATACTGTATTTGGTGGAGAGTTGCTCTGCAGACTTCACGTTTATTCTGTGTGTAAAGGAGAGAGTCGAATGGCCGGAGATTCCAACCGCGTGCAGGTGCTGGATGCCACCCTGCGGGACGGCGGGCTGGTGAATGATTTTTATTTTGACGATGCCTTTGTGCATGACCTGTATGCCATGAACGTCGCCGCCGGCGTGGATTATATGGAATTCGGCTACCGCGCCTCCAAAGATCTGTTCGCCCCGGAAAAATACGGCAAGTGGAAGTTCGCT
>JAFYOA010000330.1 GCA_017547865.1 Clostridia bacterium | reverse complement strand
TGCTGCGTACCCCGAACAGCACCTATACCGAGTTAAAAAGAGCCGACGGTACCGGTATTCGATTTTCTTTTGGAAAAACCACTTGGGTAGGCCTGTGGTCTCGGACAAAAGCCGGTTTGCCTTATATCTGCATTGAACCCTGGCACGGTGTGGATGACCCGATCGATGCAACTGGAAAGCTAACCGAAAAACAGGATATCGTTCATCTGCCCGCCGGAGAAACCTTTGAAATGCATCTGTGTATTTCTCCGTTTTAATTTATCTTTGCGAAAGCGAGGGAATAATATGAAACAGAAAAGCCTTTTTGCCCGCTATGCCGCTTTGAAAAAGAAGGTGGCAGGCAACCGCGAAAAAGACCAGTTTGAATTTACTATGGGCCCCACCGCAGCCGAAGTTGCCCATATCACGCCTCTTACAGCCGCCAATCGCCGCATTCTGGCGGAAATCCAGTTCTCACTTGAACTTTCTGTTCGCTACGAAGGAAAGTATGACAGCGAAATCGATGCTGCGCTGACGCTGCTGGAAAACGCCCTGGCGAGTGACGAATGCCTGACACGCTCTGTATGCGATGAAGCCGAAAAACTGCTGCTTCCTCGTCAGCCTGCCGCAAAGGAATACACGGTACTTTACGCCGCCCATGCACACATCGATATGAACTGGATGTGGGGCTGGCAGGAAACCGTGGCCGTGACACTTTCCACCTTCCGCACCATGCTGAACCTGATGAAAGAGTATCCCGGTTTCACCTATTCTCAATCCCAGGCTTCTGTTTATAAAATCGTGGAAGAATACGATCCGGATATGATGGAAGAAATCAAAGAGCGTATCCGGGAGGGACGCTGGGAAGTAACGGCCAACGCATGGGTAGAAACCGACAAAAACATGCCGGACACTGAATCGTTGATCCGTCACATCGCGCTCACCAGAAAATACCTGCAGGAAACCTGGGAGATCGATCCCTCCGATCTGAAAGTGGACTTTTCTCCCGATACGTTCGGCCACAATGCTTTTGTTCCGGAAATCAATACCTTCGGCGGCGTGCCCTACTATTACCACTGCCGCGGCCTTCAGGATGATCTGACACTCTACCGTTATCGCACCCCCTCCGGCAATGAAGTGCTGATGTACAAGGAACCCTATTGGTACAACAGCGGTGTAAATCCGGACAACGGCACCGGTGTTTTTGAAATGGAACGCCGCTGCGGCGGCTTAAAAACCGCACTTATCGTTTACGGTGTCGGTAACCATGGCGGCGGCCCAACCCGCCGGGATATTGAGACCATGCTGGAAATGCAGCAGTGGCCCATCTTCCCCACCCTTAAATTCGGTACCATTCGCGAATACTTTGAAGTTGCCGAAACCGTACGTGACAAAGTACCGGTGATCGACCATGAACTGAACGCTATTTTCTCCGGCTGCTACACCACTCAAAGCCGCATTAAGCTGGGCAACCGTCGTGCTGAAGCCGGGCTGCTGGAATCCGAGACAATGAATGCTTTGGCGCATTATACACTGGGTGTTTCTGTACCCACCAAACGGTACGAAAAAGCCTGGCAGAATG
>JAFYOA010000329.1 GCA_017547865.1 Clostridia bacterium | reverse complement strand
GCCCCGGTCAACGTGCAGGTTTCCATGTTCAGCGGCCCCATGATGGCCGCCCCCCAGCAGCCCATGCAGGTGCCGGCCCAGAACGCCGACCAGCAGGTGCTGGTTACCCCTCAGCCCGCCCCCGCACCGGCGGTTCCCCCTGTGGCCGGCAACTACACCGACGTGACCGCCCGCTCTGTAGAAACCGCCCAGACCGTTCCGCAGACCGTTCCGCAGACCGATCCCAGCTTCTCTCAGGTGCCGGTTACGGCTGCCGAACCCACGGTTCCCGCACCCTCTCCCGCTCAGAATGTGATCCGCTTCTGCCAGGAATGCGGCGCTTCTCTGCCGGAAAACGCCGTGTTCTGCAGCAACTGCGGACACCGGCTGTAATCAAACAAATCGCAGGTGCCCGGAAGAAATTCCGGGCGCTTTTCTTTTTGCCGGGTTGCCAAGGGGCCAATGTCTTGCTATAATATAGATAAGAAATACTGCAAAGGAGAAATTGTATGCCTGTATTTTCTCGCTTTACTCATTATACAGATCCGCTGGCGGTGCAGATCCTGCGTCGTCACATGGGCGGCCGTCCTTATCTTGTTTCTCTTATTCTGGCCTCCGTTGTTTTGGGGCTGAATATCATCTCTTCTTTTGTGCAGATGATCGAATCCGGCTCTTTGCTGAGCAGCATTGCCAATGTAAACGTGGGCGCCAATACCGCTGCTGTAGCCACCGGTACCATCATCGGTTCCTTCGTCGGCATCCTGTTTGCTGCTGCGGTCAGTTCTCTCGGGCTTGTGGCCCGATGGATGATCTATGCTTCGGCCCACGGCCGCAAGAGTCCCATGGGAACCGCCGGCTTTACCATGCAGAAGATTTTGGCCATTGTAAGCATGGCGCTGCTTGGTGTGGAAGTCCTGCTGGCCCTTGGCATCTTCTTCATCTTCTCCCTGTTCATTGAATTTATCACCGCCTTGTTCGGCTCTGCCGAGACCGCTCTGGCCGCCGACCTGGTGGGGGTCGTTTTCGTTGTGATGCTTGTTTTGCTTGTGTTGACTATGGCTTACAGTGTGTTTGTGTTCATTGCCACTATGCAAACCGCCAACCGCATGAAGGCCACCGCCCGCACCGGCCTGCCCGGCAAACCCATCCCGCTGTTCTACATCATCAACCTGTTCATTGGCGTTGCCGGCAGCGCGCTGGCTCTGCTCACCACCATTTCCGGTCTGGTAATTTCCTTCAGCTTCGGCTCGCTGATCAGCCTGCTCGCCCTGCTTCCCGCCATTGCATCCGATGTACTGCAAGCCATCGTGCTTCTGCGGTATCGCCGAGAGCTGAAAGAACTGCAGGATTTTACGCCTTCCAACGCGTACGTACCGGCTCCTCAGCCGGCGGTTCAGCCCGCTGTGCAGCCTGCCGCACAGCCGGTTCTCCAGCCCTCCGGTGAACTTCGTCCCGCCGCCCCCAGCACCTGCCCCTCTTGCGGCGCGAACATTCTTCCCGGCACTTACAGCTGCCCGGGCTGCGGTCAGAGATTCTGATCCTTTCCCAATAAAGCAAACAGGGTGTACAGCTGTACACCCTGTTTTTTTATGCCGCACGATAAGAAAGCGCAGCGTATGTGCTTACCCCTGGCAACCTTCCCCTGCCTTGGGCGGGAAAAACTCGCTGGTGGGAAACTCAATGCGGCTGAACAACTCGCAGGGATTATCGGAACAGGGCACGCACTCCCGCTCCGGCATGCAGAAATCGTAGGCCGGCACCATCATCTGCACGCTGCGGATGATCTGCACGATGGTGAACAGGCCAATGGTGGCGTACACCGTGCGCTGCTGGGGGCCGGTGAGAAATTCCCCGCCGAACTGTTCGCAGACACCTTCCGGAATACGGCCGCAGGGTTCAAAATACTGGGGCGGGCATTCACACAGCTTGGCGGAAAGCGCGATGGGTTCTGCCACCTGTACGGTGGAGATCGG
>JAFYOA010000328.1 GCA_017547865.1 Clostridia bacterium | reverse complement strand
GACAGCCTGATGAGCCAGAACGAAGGCCTGCAGAAGGCTGCCTCCTTCCTGCGCGAAGTCATCGTGTTTGAAGACAAGATGACCGATATGCGCTGGATCTAAGTGCGCACAGCCGCGTTGCGGCACAGCAACATACGTATTTTAAGAAAAAAGCACCTGTCTCTTTGCGAGGCAGGTGCCGTTTTTTATGCACACGCTTTTTTCGGCAAAAATATGTGCAGCAGAAGGAGATTCAACCCCAGGAACAGCCCGGCTTCCAGCAAGAAGGGGAGGCGCCCTGCAGGCAGGCCGGCGGCCAGGGTTTTTGCCGCCAGCCCGGCAGCACCGGCGCACAAAAACGGCAGAACGATGTCCCGGATGAGATCGATCTTCAGCTGTGTGACCTGCAGCAGCCGATGCAGGCTGAGCGCCGCATTGAAAATGGTGCTGAAAAACAGAATGCAAATGTAGGCAGAAAGTCCGTACCGGGGTAAAAGCCAAAAGACAAGCAGTACCCGCAGGGCGGCGTCGGTTACATTGTATTTAAAGGCGCTGAACTGCTCATCCAACCCTTTCAGAATGGCGTCCACCACGCCATCCAAATACAACAGCAGCACCAAAGGGGCCAGCAGCCGCAGGTAGGTGCCGGTTTCCGGGCTGTTGTAAAACACCACGCCCAGTTCTTCCCCAAAGAAAATAAAAAACGCCGTGGCTGCGCTGCTGAACACCGCTGTGGCCGCCAATGCCCGGTGGGCGATGGAGTGAATGTAAGCGCTTTTTCCCGCGGCATGGGCTTTGGCAACCTGGGGAATGAGCAAAGAGGAAAACGCCGTGAGAAAGGCCGAAGGGAACATGAGCATGGGCAGTGCCATGCCCTGCAGCACGCCATAGGCGGCAATGGCGGTATCGAACGTGGCGCCAAATTGCCGCAGCCCCCGGGGAATCAGCAGGTTCTCTGTGGTGCCCAACAGGTTGCGGGCGGCAGAACTGAGGGTGCCCGGCAAAGCAATGTGCATCATGCTGCGCAGGATCCCTGGGCTTTTCCTGCTATTTTTCGGTGTGTGGCGGCGCAGGCTTTTGCGGAAGCCGCGCCAGGTGTGCAGAAAACCGAGTATTTCACCGGCGGTGGAGGCCGCCATGGCAAGGGTGCAGGCCGCGGCGGGTTCCTGCGGGGCGCAAAATGTAAGCAGTACCATGCCCAGCCCCATGGTGAACAGCTGTTCCAGTACATCGCCGCCAATGGTGGCCGGCGCTTCGTCTACGGCTAAAAAGTAGCCCCGCATGCAGGTGCACAAAGACATAAACGGCAGCCCCAGTGCCAGCAGCCGCAGAGAAGGCGCAGCCTGCGCGGTGCCGAGGAGTTTTTCTGCCAAAAAGGGCGCCAGCAAAAGAAAAATTGCCCCTATGCTGCAGCTGATGCACAAACAGTACCCCAGGCACCGGGCCACGGCACTGCGCACGGTCTCCCGGCGGTGCTCGGCAATTCTTGCCGCCACAATGCGGGTAACCGCCAGGCTGATGCCGGAGGTGGAGAGGGTGACAGACAGCGTAAACACCGTGAAAATAAGCTGGTACAACCCCAGCCCGGCGGTGCCCAGCGCCCGCGCCAGATATCCACGGTAAAAAATATTGGTGACCCGCATAAAGAAAGAGACGGCGGTGAGCACCAGCCCCTGCCGGAAAAACTGATTTTTTTGCATGTGTTTCGGCTCCCGGTGAAAAAGCGGCTTTCTTTTTTGAGAAAAATCCGCTATAATGAATGTATCAATTTCTGTAAGGAGAATCGCAATGGAAGACTGGACCGAAGTTATCATCACCGTGGATGCTGAAAACGCCGATGCGGCCGCCGACATCGCACAGATGGTGGTCCCCTACGGCATTTATATGGAAGATTACTCGAACTTAGAAGAAGAGGCCATGGAGATCGCGCACATCGATCTTATCGATGAAGATCTGCTGGCCAAAGACCGTGCCCATGCCTGGATCCATGTGTACATCAGCCCGGAAGAAAATCCTCAGGAAGCAGTGGCTTTTCTGCAGGAACGCTACACTGCTGCGGGCATCTGGAACGAGATCGCGCTGGATCGCTGCGTGAAGGAAGACTGGATCAATAACTGGAAGAAATATTTCAAGCCCATTCCCGTGGGTGAAAAGCTGCTGATCCGCCCCATTTGGGAAGAAGCGGAAGATGTGGAAGGCCGCGTGGTGCTGGATCTCGAACCTGGCCTGGCCTTTGGCACCGGTACCCACGAGACCACCCGCCTGTGCATGGAGTTGCTGGAAAAATACACCAAGGGCGGCGAAAACGTGCTGGACGTGGGCTGCGGCAGCGGTATTCTCTCGGTGGCGGCCATTCTGCTGGGCGCCAAAGATGCCGTTGGTGTGGACATTGACCCCCTGGCTGTGAAGACCGCCGAAGAAAATGCCCAGCGCAACCACGTGGAAGACCGCTTTGTGGGTATTTGCGGCGACCTGACCGATAAGGTGAGCGGTACCTACGATATCATCGTGGCCAACATTGTGGCCGATATCATCTGCATTCTCACCAAAGATGTGAAGAACTTTATGAAGCCCCATACCGTATATCTGATGAGCGGCATCATCGATACCCGTGAAGCGGATGTGCTGGCAGCCCTGGATGCCGCCGGCTTTACCGTGACCGATCGTTTTGAAGAAAAGGGCTGGGTGGCTTTGGCTGCCAAAATCGCAGAGTAAACGCTTTGCAGGGAGGAAACCGCTATGGACTACGGCGTGAACCTGGCGTTTGATTGCC
Source organism: Clostridia bacterium (assembly GCA_017547865.1). The sequence continues at coordinate 3,533 of JAFYOA010000328.1, read as the reverse complement.
AGCATCTGTATTTTATTACCCCCAGTTGCCCGGAAGACGGCGAAGGCCTGTTTTTCATTGGGGAAGAAAACAACAACCCCAACGTGTTTTACAAAGATTTCGCCACGGGGAAGATTACGCAGATCACCCACAACGAAAACGGGGTGTACTCCTGCGGCTTGCCGGGCAAGGGCCTGGGCAAGGCCACGGTGTGCCTGGATAAAAAGAACGCCCGGGTATTTTTCTGCATGGACGACAAGCTGTACTGCGGCGAAAAAGACGGTACTTTGCGTGTGCTGTGCACCCTGCCGCAGAACATTACCACCGCCTATATGCATGTGAGTGCCGACGGCACCCGTGTGGTGATGCCCACCACCGATGCCCGTGTGCTGGATTCTGTGGAGACCCGGGGCGCGGCGTATCCTAAATTCACCGGCAACATCGATGAGCGGATTCAGCACGAAGGGCTTTGCTCTTGGCTGCGGGTGTTTGATACGGAAACCGGCGAGCAGGTGCTGTGCGAAACCGTGCCGAATGCCTGGATCACCCATGCGCAGTTCCACCCTAAAAACAATGAGTGGATCATGTACAACCACGAGTGGGCTTCTTTTGGCGGTGTGCGCCGTATGTGGCTGTGGAACGGAAAGTACCACCGTGCCCTGCGTTCCATCGATGAAGGCCGCAGCATTCACGATTGGGTGTGCCACGAAGTATGGTCACCGGACGGAGAATATATCATTTACCACGGTGATTTTGCAAAAGATAAGCGCAATTTTGTGGGCCGGCTGGAAGTTTCCACCGGCAAGATCGTTGAGATCACCTTGCCGGAAGCCTACCGCCATTACGGGCACTTTAACATTGCAGAAAACGGCCTGCTGGTAAGCGACGGTTACTATTACCCGGAAGAAAAACAGTGCGAACTGGCAGAAAACATCGATTCCGGCGCCCGGTGGATCACCGTGGTGAAGCCCGATTGGGAAAAAGGCACGCTGGAATGGATTCCGCTGGAGCGGCACGATACCAGCTGGAGCATTCAGGATTCGCATCCGCACCCCAGCTTCAGCCCGGACTGCAAACGGATTTTCTACACAACGGATGCCAGCGGCAAGCTGGAAGTGCGTTCCTGTGCGGTGCCGGCACAGGAAGTTGAAAGTTGAAAACGGGAAGTGTGAAGTTTACATAAAACAAAAACCTGCCGTGTGATGTAAAAGCTTTGATCAACTTTTTTCAACGCATAGACTACGTCGGATACGGACTGTAGGATTTTTTAGCTCCTTTATTTTAGGGGAATCCCTCCCAGCGGGTGGGTTCCCCTCTGAAAATGCTCCACCGGAGCCTTTTCATTCACCCTTCCTGCCCTTTTGGCGTATAAAAGTATTCCGCCCGTTGCGACGGACGTGTCAGGGCTCTGCCCCGACACCCTACGACCTTTGAAAAGGTCGACGAAACTTTTACCATACTCCTCTGTTTCTAAAATGCAAAAGCCGGAAGAATTGCTCTTCCGGCTTCGTTTTATATGTGTTTAAAATCAGATGTTGGCGGCGATGGCGGCGTTTACTTTTTCGCGCAGGTTCAGCAGCCAGGCGGCATCGTGAGGATATTTGGAGAAGCTCAGCGGTTCGTCGCAGCCTTCTTCAATCATCGCCAGTACGGCGTCGCGGCCGATGAGCTGTTCACACAGCTGCAGGGCGCGGATATCCTGGAATACATCGGCAAAAACAGGCAGACGCATGGAGGAATTGGGGGTGCCGTTCTGGCCGGGGTACACAATGTAGGTATCGCCGGCAGGGGCAAAGCCGTAGCCATCGTTGGCAGCGTAGGGTTCCAGCTGGTCGCAGGAATACTGGCTGTAGTAGAAGTTATAGCCCCACTGCAGGAAGCCGACGATGTTGTGCTTGTACATCTGCACGCCCAGCACGCGGTTACGGTAGGCGGGCATGGCCACAAAGCGGTTGGCTACGTCGGTATTCTGGCTGCAGCAGTAGTAGGTCCACAGGTCGGGAATGTTCTCCGCCAGGAAGGGTTCGATATGGTTGTTGGCGGGAACGGGATGCTCCACCGCGCCGGATTTATAGAATTCCACGTTGGAAAGGGCATCCATCACAGTAAAGCCCTTCAGCAGAGGAGCGGCGATGTTGCGGGCGGCCATGTAAGCATCCAGCACAGAGGGGTTGGGCTCGTCGGAAATATGGAATACGCAGTTGTCTGCAATGCCCAGTTCACGCAGGTGGGCGATCAGGGCGGGCAGCATGGCGTTCAGGTAGGCGGTGTATTCCGGGCCAATGGCATCCGTATCCCAGCCGAAGATGCGCTTGTACTCGCCGTCTACGGTGGCCATTACCTTGGGAGCATGGGCAGCGCCCCACTGGGTGAAGAGATGGGCAATTTCAAAATGGGTAATGCCGCAGCGGTGGGCCATTTCCACCCAGCGGTCAAAGCGTTCAAAGCCGAAGCTGTATTCGCCGTTGTTCAGCGTAATATCCAGCAGCTGCACGGTGGGGCGTTCGCCGCCCACTTTGGTATCCAGCGGCGGGGTTACAATGGGGGTGAGCAGCATGTTCTGGCCGTTTTTGGCTGCCATGCGCACAAAGTTTTCAATAATGCGCCAGTGCTCTTCGCTGAAAACTTCCACATTGTAGTAACTGGCCAGGCAGTCGGAATGGAACCACTGGGTGCACAGGGTGGTCTGCTTGGGCAGGTCTGCGGCCACCACGGTAAGCTGCAGGGTGTTTTCTGCCAGCAGTTCGCCGGTTCCGGCATCGGTCAGGCGGATGGTGATGGGATGCGTACCGGCCGGCAGGCCGCCTTCTTTTTCCACATCCACCCACATGGCGCAGGTGACGTTGGGCAGGGTGCGCAGCTGGCCGCCGTAGCGCAGGGGGAGCAGCAGGTCTGGGTACAGGCCGGGCTGGGTGCGCAGGTAGTTATCGTCGTGGTGCAGCACATACACAGGCATCATGGTGGCCATCTGCTCCACGGTGCGCAGGGTCAGGGCGTCGGCCAAAGGAGAATCGATCTCCACCTTGATATAAGACTGGCCGGGATGGATCATCCGCAGATCGCGGCAAACCAGCTGGAAGCTGAACCGCTCGTTGCGCAGCATGGAGGCTTTCTCCATTACCGGGTGCAGTTCAACGGGATCGTCAATAAAGCATTTTTCCAGAGAAGAGGTGATTCTGGAAAGGAAAAGTTCGTTGCTCATATACAGTTCCTCCTGAACGCCCGCAGGCGTTTTTCTTTTCTGCCACCATAATAACCGAAAGCCGCAGACCTTGCAAGGGTCTGCGGCAAAATAATTGGTTTTATTTTTCAGAAAGGCCTTTGTGGATCTCCTGCATGGTCTGCAGGGTGTCTTCCAGTACCTCCAGGGGTTCTTTTCCGGAGAGCGCCACGCTGATGTACGGCCGGCTGCCCACGCTGAGCATGACCCGGCCTTTCATGGCGGCCACCAGGGCGCTGACTTCCTTCATGTCGATGTTCTGCTTGAACAGCAGCAGCGAATTGCCCTGCTGTTTCACTTCATCAATTCCCAAAGAAGCAGCCAGGTTTCGCAT
>JAFYOA010000026.1 GCA_017547865.1 Clostridia bacterium | reverse complement strand
TACGCCCGGCAGATGAAGGCGCTGCGAAAAGAGATTGCAGCGATTCCCGGGGTTTCTCTGCTTGGGGAAGCTGATACCGCCGGAGCGGAATACGATAGCGGCAAGCTTGTATTTGCGGTGAAAGGCATGACCGGCCGGGAGATAAGTGCCTGGCTGCGGGAGAATGCCCGGCTGGAACTGGAAATGGCTGCACCCAATTACGCCCTGGCCATGACCAGCCTGTGCGATACGCAGGAGGGCCTGGCGCGGTTGTCGGCAGCGCTGAAGGAGATTCCCAAGGACGGGAAGCGGGCAGCGGCATCGGCATGGGGCACTTTGCCGAAAACGGAGACGGTGCGGTTTCCCTATGAGATGGAAGATGCCGTTGGCACGGTTGTACCCCTGAAAAAAGCGGCAGGAACTGTTTCTGCCGAAACACTGTACCTGTACCCGCCGGGGATTCCCACGGTGGCGGCAGGTGAGCGCATAACAGAAGAAATTGCGGAGCGGCTGGCGGAAGCCGAAGCCCGGGGATTTGAGGTGCGGGGAAGAGAAGACCGCACCCCCGGAACCGTATTGGTATGTGAGGATATATGATGGAAAAACAGAAACGAATCGTTGTGATTCAAAGTTTGCCTTGTGCCGGGCGAAGCTCCATGGCGGTTACGCTGCCGGTTCTTTCCTGCGCCGGGCTGGAAACCTCCATTCTGCCCACGGTGGTGCTTTCCACCCACACGGCGTTTCCAAATGTGGCGCTGAAAAAAATGACCGACCTGATCCTTCCCGCTGCCGAACAGTGGCACGAAGAGGGCTTTGCGGCCGATGCAGTGTACCTGGGGTATTTGGGTTCGGTGGAGCAGACGGAGCTGATCCGCAAGGCGCTGCCGCTGATCGCCGATGAACATACCCGCATTTATGTGGACCCGGTGATGGGAGACGGCGGCAAGCTGTACCGGAACATGGACCCGGCTTTTCCCGCCGCCATGCGGGAATTCTGCGGTGTTGGCAAGGTGCTGCTGCCCAATATTACAGAAGCCGCTATGATGTGCGGCCTGCCCTACGAAGAAGGCCCCCACAGCGAAGAATATATCCGTTCTTTGCTGGAAGGGCTGCGGAACCTGGGGCAGGAGCAAACGGTGCTGACCGGCGTGATGCCCGACGAAGAGCACATTGGCGCGGCGGCGATGGATTGCCGTACCGGCGAGGTGGTGCAGGTGGTGGCAAAAAAAGAGCCAACCTCCTTCTGTGGCACCGGTGACCTGTTTGCGGCTTCCTTTATCGGCGCGCAGATGAACGGCCACGGGCTGGAGGATTCTCTGCGGATCGCAGAGGAGTTTATCGGCGGGTGCATTCGCCGCAGTGCGGCAGAAAACCGCGACCTGCGCCGGGGCGTGAATTTTGAAGATGGCCTGGGAGAGTTCATCCGGGCAGTGAGAAAATAAAAAAAGAGACCTGTATTCCTAAAAAAGGGTACAGGTCTTTTACTCGTTTGTATCTAAATTTTCAAAGAAGTCATCGTACGTGCATTTGTAAATTTTTTTAAGCTCGATAAGAACACTGATACGGATATTCAGTTCGCCGCTTTCGTATTTTTCATAAGTGCTTCGGCCGATATCGCAGGAACGACGCTGCAGTTCGGCACATAGTTTTTCCTGAGAGAAACCGTTTTCCAGACGAAGTTTTCTTAAATTATCTCCCATACAGCGATCGCGCCGCAGTTTTTGCTCCATGCCGTTCACCTCACCTTTGACCAGTATTGGTTGCAGTTTTTCTTATTTTATGCTAAACTGAAACCAAATATTGACCGCTATACTGGTCAGATGCGAGGCGAGAATATGATATGTACATTTTTCGGCCACAGGGATACACCGGCATGGGTGGAAGAGAAACTGGAAAAGGAAGTAGCGGCATTGATAGAAAAGCAGAATGTGGATACATTCTATGTTGGTGACCAGGGGAATTTTGATAAAATGGCTCAGCGGGTCATTTTATCGGCAAAGAAAAAGTACGGATTTGTGCGGGGATATATTGTTTTGCACTGTATACCGGAACGGATGCAGCCGGTCGAACTGGAAAGTTTTGTTCCGGAGGGATTGGAGTGCGTGCCGCCCCGCTATGCGATTTCTCATCGTAATCGCTGGATGGCAGAGCACAGCGATGTAGTGCTGGCTTATGTGGTTCGCCCTTTTGGGGGTGCGGCGCAGTATGTCTCGCTTGCGCAGAAGAAAAATAAAAAAGTGATTTTTCTTCAGAAGTGAATAGATTGATATTTTGAGCAATAAAAAAAGAGACGTTTGAAACGTCTCTTTTTAACTTTCCACTGTCCACTTTCAACTGTCAACTTTTCACGGGTGCACGACCAGCGCCTGCATCCCAAGCTCCGCATAGCGCCGTTCCACCAGTTCGCGCGCATACGCGGTGGGGGCGCTGCTGCTCAGCGGATCGTTGAAGTAATAATACTCGCTGTCGTAGCCTACAAGCACCAGGCAGTGTTCGTTATTCAGCCAGGTAAAAGTTTCGCTGCTTCCCGGAATATGCCAGGAAAAACCGTTACTGGTGGCCCACATGTGCATGGTAGCCCACACCAGCACCGGGTGGCCTAAATCGATGTATCTATGGCACAAATCTTCCAAACTTTGGCCGGAAACATCTTCTACTTCAAAACTTTCCGGCAGGCATTTTCCCAGGGCGCGGTAAATCACCGGCGAATAGCACCCAAAGCCCGTGTTGCTGCGCGGGTCACCAATAAAGGCATCGGCAGGGTGGACAGCATAGAGGGTGCTGCCAATGGTATAGTAATCGTGAGTCTCCAAATAATTATCAATGAAGGTGTCTACGTCCATGTCAATGTCGTAGTACTGCAGCAGCATCACCGTGCTTACACTTTCGCAGCCGGTGGGGTAGGCCGATTGATCCATAAAAGGCACCTGCAGAATATGTTCTTCGGCAGTTTCGGACCGGGGTTCGCCGTAGGGGAAAAGAATGGTGCGGTCGATGGTCTCCGCGTTGTGCGTTTCGTCCTGAACAAGCAGCAGGGCCTGGGGAATTTTGAATTCGGCCGTTGTAGAGGGGCCCTCCGCCGCAGGCGGAAGAGGCTCTTCCGCGGGAATGACCGGTTGCTGCAGCGTGACGGAGCTTACAAAAGCCAGGATGAACAGGCACACCGCCAGCACAATGGAGCAGGCGGAATTTTTTGTGTGGTATGAAAACATAGGTCGCTCCTTGGTTAGTCTGTGTACCAGTATACCACAGAAGCCGACCGATTGTCTTTAAAAAAGTGAAAAATATCATCTTTTTCGGCCTGCAGATAAAAAAGCCCGCCGCATTGCTGCGGCAGGCCTGTGCGTTTTATTTGGCGGAGAACTTGTAGACCGTGGTGGTCTTGAAAGGCTCACCGGCGGGCTGGTAACGGAAGGGGAAGTTCTCGTGGTGCGGGGAATCGGGGTAGAACTGGGTCTCCAGGCAGAAGGCGTTGAAGGGGCAGTAGGGCAGGCCGTTCTTGCCAATGGCAGGACCGCCAGAGGGGAAGCTGTACAGCTGCATGCCGGGAAGATCGGTGAAGACTTCCATCACACGGCCGGTGGCGGGGTGATAGGCTTCGGCGCACTTGCGCATGCCGGTGCCCAGAATGCAGAAGTTGTGGTCATAGCCGCCGATTTTTGCCACGGTGGGGTGGTCGCTGGGCAGGTCGCGGCCAATGGTCTTGGGCGCGGTGAAATCCAGCGGAGTGCCCTTTACCGGCAGGAACTCGCCGTTGGGGATGAGTGCTTCGTTTACAGCGGTAACGTAATCGGCGCAGATCATCAGCTCGGTATCCAGCACGGGTGTGGTCTGGTCGCCGGCCAGGTTAAAGTAAGAGTGATTGGTGAAGTTGATGGGGGTGGCAGCGTCGCTTACAGCATTGTATTCCAAAGAAAGCTCGTTGTCTTCGGAAAGGCTGTACACCACTTTCATATCCAGCTTGCCCGGGTAACCTTCGTCACCATCGGGGCTCACATGGGTAAAGGCGATGGAAGGCGTGTCGCTGTCCACGGTCTCGGCAACATTCCACAGCACCTGGTGGTAGCCGGTGGGGCCGCCGTGAATGGCATTGTTCTTATCGTTCTTGGCCAGGGTGTAGGTTTTGCCGTCAATGGTGAATTCACCGCCGGCAATGCGGTTGGCATAGCGGCCAATGAGAGAACCCTGGAAATCGCGGCCCAGGTATTCTTCCAACGTGCGGTGGCCCAGCACCACGTCGCCCATGTTGCCGTCACGGTCCGGGGCATAAATGTTGATGAAGCGGCAGCCGTAGTTGGTTACAGTCACAGTCACGCCGTTCTTGTTTTTCAGGGTGTACAGGTCAGCGGTGCGGCCGTCCGGCAGCGTACCGAAAACGGATTTAACAATGCTCATGGTTGTTCCTCCGCATTATTTGCCCAGCAGAGCGGCGCCGATGATACCGGCATCGTTGCCCAGTTCGGCACGGATGAGCTTGGTGTTCTTATCGGAGTTCATGGAATAGCGTTCCTTTTCCACATAGGCGCGCACGGGGCCCAGCAGGGTCTCACGCTCGTTGCAGATACCGCCGCCGATGCAGAGGATGTCCGGCTGGAAGGTGTTGACCACGTTGGCCAGACCGCAGCCCAGATACATGATGTAGTTGTCCACCACTTCCTGTGCAACGGGGTCGCCGGCACGCATGCCGTCAAAAGAGGTACGGCCGTTCACCTTTTCGATGTCGCCGTTCACCAGTTCCCACATCTTGGATTCCGGATGAGCCTTCATGGCATCTTTGGTGCAGCGGATAAGAGCGGTGGCAGAAGCGTAGGCTTCCCAGCAGCCGTTGCGGCCGCAGTTGCAGGGGTAACCGTTGGCAACGATAACATGGTGGCCCATTTCGCCGGCGGCGAAGTTGGAACCGGCATAGATCTTGCCATCGATGATGATGCCGCTGCCGATGCCGGTGCCCAGGGTAATGGCAACAGCATTGGTGGCGCCGCGCAGAGAGCCGGCCTTGAATTCGCCGTAAGCGGCGGCGTTGGCATCGTTTTCAAGAATGATCTCTTTGCCGCCGAGACGGGCAGAGAGCATATCGCGCAGGGGGAAGTTGGAGTAACCCAGGTTGTTGGCAAACTCGATCACACCGGTGTCGCGGTTCACGGTGCCGGGGCAGCCCAGGCCGATCCACGGCAGGTCATCCAGGGTGATGCCGGCCTTGTCCAGGGCTTCGTGGATCACACCGGCCAGAGCATCGCAGAAAGTCTCTTCCGGGCAGGGAACGGGACAGGCGGTGTTGACACGGGCAATGATCTTGTTTTCTTCATCCACAACGCCTACGGCCAGGTTGGTGCCGCCGACGTCGACGCCGAGATAATATTTCATAGTACAATCCTCCAGTGAGAAAATGCTTTATTTTGCCAAAAAGACATTGGCAAGAACAGTATACACCACCCCGGCAGCGAAAGTCAACGGAAAAGGCGGCACTGTGCGGTGTTGCGGCTGTAAAATTTAAAGGGGCTGTGTTGGCACTTTTGCCCGAAAAACATTTGCTTTTATGTTCGGTATGTGTTATCATATTTGAAAAGAAATGCTGGTGTGGCGGAACAGGCAGACGCCAGGGACTTAAAATCCCTTGCCGGCAACGGCGTACCGGTTCGATCCCGGTCACCAGCACCATGTAGAAAACCTCTTTTGTCTACCGAGACAAGAGAGGTTTTTTACAATGATATCAACTTTCGGTGGGCAATATATGCCTTCGGCATATGAAGAAACGGATAGTATATCATTGGAATTCACAACAAATTATGCTATAATCAATTAAACAAACTTGAATTTGACAAAGGAGTGTGATTTTATGAAAAAGTTGATAGCAATACTTTTATCGTTAGTATGTATTTTTGGTCTGATTGGTTGTTCACAGGAAACAACATATCAATCTACTGAAATTCCAAATGTTAGTATTCGTATTTTAAATGTTTCTCCGTCTGGTGCTACCATAATAATTAAAGATACCAACGATAAACCTTTTGAGTATGGAGAATGGTATAAAATAGAAAAAGAAAGCAACGGCAAGTGGTACGAAGTTGAAACCATTATTGATGACTATGGGTTCGAGGACATTGGATATCTCATTGAAGAAAATAGTAAAAACAAAGAAATTACACTAAATGTTGATTGGAAATGGTTATACGGCGAATTACCAACAGGTCAATATAGACTTTTAAAGCAAGTTGATAATAAATATATCTCTGTTGAATTTGATATAGTGTAATCTATTAGACAAATTCCAATTTATCGAACAGCTGTACTGTTTTACTTGCTTTTATTCCCTGTTCCGCTTCGTTTGGCTGTTTTTCTCTTTGTGAGTTGTCACTGTTTTGACTTTATGGTATAATGAAAATAAACTATACGGAAGAGGAGTGACTCGTGTGGATGGTGTGATCGTTGCCTGCCTTGTGGGCATGGTGTGCATTGCCCTGGGCATTTCCAATATGAAAGGGAACATTTCCTCGCTGCATTCTTACCACCGCAGCCGGGTGACGGAGGAAGACCGGCTTTCTTTCGGCCGGCTGGTGGGCTTGGGTACAATTATCATCGGCGGGGTGCTGGTGATTTATGGTTTGCTGATGGGTGCCGCTCTATACACCCATGTGCAGGCGTTCACTTTGGCCGGAACCATAGTGTTGATTGCCGGACTTGTGGTTGGATTGGGGCTAAGCTTTTATGCGATGCTCAGGTACAACAAGGGAATTTTTTAAAGAGAATTTTATAAGCAAGCGGAAAAAGGAACCCTGGCGACTGGCGGCTGCCGCACTCTCAATTGCATTTATTTTGTTTATGTGGGTGAAAAAAGATATTGCCGCTGTATACGGTACTCTGCCGGCAGAACAGCTTGTCCCGGTGATCGTTACCACCGCGGCAGTCTCGCTGGTGAAAGTGGCCGCACTGGCAGGCGTTATTCTCCTTATTAAATGGGCCGCTGGCAAATTCCTGAATAAAAAACAGTCAATAAAAAACAGAGCCATCTTCTGCAGGTGACTCTGTTTTTATTTTGCTGTTTGATCAGGATACTGCAGTTCAGCGAATCGCCCGGTTGATGATCTCGTTCTGGGTCTCTTCGTTAAGGAACACAAAGGCGGCACTGTAACCGCACACGCGCACAAACAAACCGTGGTGCTGCTCCGGGTTTTGCCGGGCTTCCAGCAGCAGGTTCCGGTCGATCAGATTGAACTGCAGGGAGGAGCCTTCTGCGTGCAGGAAAGCGTCGATGATGCTCAGCAGGATCTGAACTCCTTTTTCGGTATCTTCCATACGGGGCAGAGTGATCTCGGTGATGAACGAATCGGCATACTTTGTGAAGTCGATATCCTTCATGCTGTGGATCACATCCAGCGGGCTGTCGCAGGCAATGAACTCGCTGGGGGAAACACCGCGCGCGAGCGGCGTGTTTGCGGCGCGTCCGTCCGGTGTGGCGCCGGTTTTCAGGCCGAGCGGTCGGTAAATATCGTGGGGATAAAAAGCGGGCATATAAAGGCCGCCGCGGCCGTTCTTCTGGCCGGATACGGTGGAAAGGTCATCCAGTACACGGGCGGAGAAACCGTTCAGCTCTTCTGCATTGGTGCCGTGCTTGGGCAGGCGGTGCAGAATGTACTGCCG
>JAFYOA010000327.1 GCA_017547865.1 Clostridia bacterium | reverse complement strand
GCACGGGAAGCCGCTTTCTGTCCGGCTTCGTCGCTGTCGTAGCAGATGACGGCTTCTTTGGCATAGCGGGCGATGATCCGCGCCTGTTCCCCCGTAAGAGCCGTGCCCAGAGAGGCAATGGCGGTGCGGAACCCCGCCTGGTGCAGGGCGATGACATCCATATAGCCCTCGGCCAGAATCAGCGTATCGCTGTTCTCGTTTTTGGCAAAGTTCATGGCGAACAGGCCGCTGCTTTTATGGTACACCGGGGTATCCGATGTATTGATATATTTCGGTTTTTCGTTGGTGAGGATACGGCCGCCGAAGGCCACCACGTTGCCCCGCAGATCGATGATGGGAAACATAGCGCGGGCGGTGAAGCGATCCACTGGGTTGCCGTTGCGGGAAAGAAAAGCCACGTTGGCCTGCACCATTTCATCTTTTGTAAAACCCTTGCTGCGCAGGTGGTTCACTAAGGCAAAACGGCTTTCCGGCGCATAGCCAAGCCCAAAATGGCGAATGGTGGCGGGGCTCAGCCCGCGGCGGGTAAAGTAATCCAGGCCGGGCTTGCCCTCGGGGCTCATCAGTGTGGTGTGGAAAAACCGGGCAGTCTCCCGGTTGACCTCCAGCACGCGGCGGCGCAGCTGGGCCATGGAATCATCCACGGAGTTTTCCGGCACCGTAAGGCCGGCCCGCTGGGCCAAAAAGCGAACGGCTTCCATATAATCCAGATTTTCGATGCGGCGGATAAAGGTGATGACATCGCCGCCCACACCGCAGCCGAAGCAGTAGAAGGAGCCGTTTTCCGGGTAAATATTAAAAGAAGGTGATTTTTCGTTATGGAACGGGCACAGGCCCACATGGTTCCTGCCCCGGCGCTTCAGCGTAACATAGCCAGAGATCACATCGGTAATATCGGAACGTGCTTTGAGTTCCTGTAAAAAAGAATCCGGCAGCGGCACGAAAAATCACTCCTTTCTAAAAAATTCTAAAAAATCAAATACAGTATGGTTATGCCTGCCCTTTTGGACGATAAGGAATTCCGTGTCCTGCGGGACACGGGTCAGGCCTTTGCCCCGACACCCCACGACCTTTGAAAAGGTCGACGAAACTTTTACAGTTCACTTCTGCCGCGACGTGGATGCAGGGCACTGCCTGCCGCCACCTTAACTTTCCACTTAAAAATGCAGTTCCCACGCATGGGGAATAAACAGATGTTCATACGTTGCCACCGCAAAGCGGTCGGTCATACCCGCAATGTAATCGCAGGCGGCGCGGTCGCAGCCGTCTTCCTCCGCAATTTGCCGCAGGTCTTCCGGCAGGTTATCCATTTTGCGGTAATGTTCAAACAATGCCTCGATCAGCAGCGGCACTTTGGCCTCTTCTTTTTTGGCGTAAGGATTTTTATATACAGAATTCCACATAAAATCGTGGATGTCATCAAACGCCTGCTTGGTTTCGGCATCCATACCCACGGTATCACCGGGGCTGTTGTTCACCACAGAAGTAACCAGCTTGGTAATGCGCTGGGTTTTGGTATACCCCAGCACTTCGCAAATTTCCCGGGGAATATCTTCTTCCCGAATGGCACCGGCGCGCACAGCATCGTCGATGTCATGGTTGATATACGCAATGCGGTCGGCCCAGCGGATGATCTTGCCCTCTTTGGTGGCAGCCTCGGTGCCGGTGGTGTGGCACACAATGCCGTTGCGCACTTCCCAGGTCAGGTTCAGGCCCTTCCGCTCTTTTTCCAGCTTGTCCACCACACGCAGGCTTTGCTCGTAGTGGCGGAAACCGCCATCGCACAGGGTGTTCAGCACACGCTCGCCGGCATGGCCAAAGGGCGTATGGCCCAAGTCGTGGGCCAGGGCAATGGCTTCGGTCAGGTCCTCGTTCAGCCGCAGCGCACGGGCAATGGTGCGGGCGATCTGGGAGACCTCCAGCGTATGGGTCAGCCGGGTACGGTAATGGTCGCCTTCCGGAGAAAGAAACACCTGGGTTTTGTGTTTTAAGCGCCGAAAGGATTTACAGTGGATCACGCGGTCTCGGTCACGCTGGTAGGGCGTGCGCAGGGGGTCATCTTCTTCCGGTCGTGCGCGGCCTTTGGTCTCGGCGGAGCGTGCCGCCTCGGCGCAAAGAACCATAGCTTCGGTTTGTTCGGTGAATTCCCTGGGGAGCATACTGCATTCTCCTTTCACACCGGGCAAATACCCGTTTATAAATATATACGCGGTTTTTGAAAAAAACTCTTTTTATTTTTTTAAAAAAAGCCGTTTTTTAAACAGAAAAAGCAAAACAGTACGATATATCGGTGACTATGCCAGAGGATATTCTATTGTTGTATTAGAAGACCGAAGTTATCATGAACTAGAAACATATATCCAGTCTTTCGGCCTTACACAGTTGCCTGATTATAAT
>JAFYOA010000326.1 GCA_017547865.1 Clostridia bacterium | reverse complement strand
GAGCAGCTATTATTACTACCTGAACCATTACCTGTACAGCGTTTACGATGACGTGCAGCTGCCTGCAGACCGCTATGCCGCACCTATAAACTACAGTTATTACGCATTGCGCAATTTGATGTGGAGCGATCCCAGCTACCCCACGGGCGCCTGGAAGGACAGAGATGCCCTGTACGACGTGACCCAGTGGGCGCTTTCCCGCAAGACGGTGGATGGCGTGCCGGTGGCCTTTGCGGCCAAGGGCGGCAACAACGCCGAACACCACAACCATAACGATGTGGGCTCCTTCCTGCTGGATATTGACGGCGAAGTGATGCTGGGCGATTTGGGTGCCGGCCTTTATAACAAGCGGTATTTCAGCGCCGAGCGCTATGAGGTGCTGGTGAACGGTTCCCAGGGCCACCCGGTGCCCATGGTGAACGGCAAGCACCAGGTGGAAGGCGAAGCCGCCTGCGCCAATAACTACGCCGCTGTGGCCGGGGAAGACAAGATGACGGTGACCATGGATATGGCTCCCGCCTACGCCATGGAAGAACTGGCCTCCCTGCAGCGCGAGCTGGTGTTCTGCAAGGCAAGCGGCAGCGTAACGGTGAAGGATACCTTTGCCTTTAACGGTGCGGCCCTGCCGGTAACGGAGCGCATCCCCACCAAGTTCCCGGCCGAAGTGCAGCCGGACGGCACGGTGATCATCCGTGCGGAAAAAGCCGCGGTGAAGATCGCCTGCAGTGTGCCCTGTGAATGGAAGATCACCGAGGAAGAATACGAGGAATCCCCGGAAAATCTGCACCAGAGAGCTTGGCTCATCGATGCCATTGTAACCCCCGAAAACGGTGTGGCCATCGATCTTACCATCACCAAAGAATAAACGGAGGAGACTGTTATGCGTTTGCTCGATATGATGAAAGCCCTGCGCGCCTACAAGGGCGGCCGGCTGTATGCTGTTCCCGAAGAAAAGCTGGAAGAAATTCGCACCGCGCCTTTTTATGCGCCCCATATGGCCAAGGCCCGCGCCGCCGCCGAAGGCTACGCCGGCCAGCTGATCCCCAGCATTCCCTATTCCTATTTTAAACTGTACGATGAAGTGGGCTCCCGCACGGAGTTCCAGTCCATCTACCATATTCACCGCAATATTCTGGGCGCCCACTATGTGAATGCGCTGGTGGACGGGACCCATATTCACGACCTGGAAGACGCCATCTGGGCCACCTGCGATGAGTATTCCTGGTGCCTGAACGCCCACTTTGTGTACGGCGGCACCAAGATTCCGTCCGTTCTCAATGGCGCACCCAATGCCGATGGCAAGCCGGTTCCTTTCCTGCGTGAGCAGCCCCAGGTGGTTGACCTGTGTGCCGCACAGACCGCCGCAGACCTGGCGGAGATCGTCTATATGCTGGAAGACAAGCTGGCCCCCGTGGTGGTGCACCGTGCCCGCAAAGAGATCTACGAGCGCGTGCTGAAGCCCTTTATGGAGATCAATACACCCTTCTGGTGGGAGACTTCTCCCTATAACTGGTCTGCTGTTTGCGCCGGCGGCGTGGGCATTGCAGCCATGTATATGATCGACGACAACGATATGCTGGCTCCCATCCTCACCCGCTGCACCGAGTCCATGGAAGGTTTCTTCACCGGCTTTAAGGCAGACGGTGTGTGCGCCGAAGGCCTGGGCTACTGGGGCTACGGCTTCGGTCACTTTATGGTGTACGCCGATCTTCTCAAGGAGCGCACCAGCGGCGTGATCGACCTGTTCGAAGAACCCATTGTGCACAAAGTGGCTCTGTTCCATCAGAATGCCTACCTTATTAAGAATAACGCTGCCTGCTTTGCAGACTGCGGCGCCACCGCCCTGTATGAATACGGCGTGATCCATTACCTGCACAACCGCTACGGCGATGTGCTGATCCCGGACGAAGCGTACGCCCGTCCCATGTTCCCCGGTACGGAGAACGTGACCTACTGCACCTCCATGATCCGTAACTTCCTGTGGAGCAAGCCGGAAAACATCAGCGGTCCGCTGAGCGACAGCGAAGCACTTTACAACGAAACCGAATGGCTGCTTTCCCGCAAGTCCTTTGGCGATGTTTCTGTTGCCATGGGCGCCAAGGGCGGCAACAACAACGAACCCCATAACCACAACGACGTTGGCTCCTTCGTGCTGGATGTGAACGGCGAAGTGATCCTGGGCGATCTGGGCGGCGGCCTCTACACCAAGCAGTATTTCAGCTCCGAACGCTACACCATGCTGGTGAACGGTTCTCACGGCCACCCGGTGCCCGTGGTGAACGGCGATGTGCAGAAGGAAGGCGAGCAGTATGCCGCCAGGAACTACACCAGCGGCAGCGATGAAACCAAGGTGTGGGCCTGCATGGATATTGCCGATGCCTACCAGACCCCCGGCCTGGCTTCTCTGCAGCGCTGCGTGACCTTCCATAAGGATGAGATCAAGCTGGAAGTGGCCGATACCTATGGCTTTGATGGAGAAGCTCTGCCCGTGCTGGAGCGCCTGTCCACCAAGTTCCTGCCCGAAGTGCAGGAAGACGGCACCGTGGTCATCCGCGCAGAAAACGCCGCTGTTCGCGTTGCCTGCAGCCTGCCCTGCCGCTGGGAGATCACGGCGGAAGAATATGCATCTTCCAAAGATCCGCACCAGAAAGCCTGGCTGCTGGATGCCGTGGTTGCCCCTGCAAACGGTGAGACCGTTACCCTGACCGTGACGCTGGCGTAAATTTGTATATTCCCCGGCAAGACTGGGATGAACTGATATTTGAGAGGATGTATTGAAATGAAAACTGTGGTAAACCGCCGTAAGTTTGGCGATACCGGCCTGTATGTGTCCGAAATTTCTCTGGGTGCCATGAACCTGCGTATGCTCCCCACCGTAAAAGAAGCAGAAGACCTGCTCAATTATGTGCTGGATCAGGGCATCAACCTCATCGATACCGCTCGTGCCTACAACGGCGAAAACGGCGAAGGTGTGATGGTGCAGAGCGAAGAACTGGTGGGCCGTGTCATTGCCTCCCGCACCGATATCGACGAGCCTATCGTCATCGTGACCAAAGGCCACGGCTACGACCCGGAAGAGTTCGACGTGGACCTGAAGACCAGCCTGGATACCCTGGGCGTGAAAAAGACGGACAAGGGTCTGTTCATCGGCACCACCGAAGTGAAGATCGTGTACTTCTACCACGGCATTATGCGCGAACGCTGGGAAAAGATGAAGGCCAGCGGCGTGATGGAGCACGGCAAAAAGCGCCAGGCCGCCGGTGATTTCACCTACCTTGGTTTCTCTGCCCACTATGGCGATGCCGAGGTGATCAAGGAAGCCATCGATACCGGCAACTTCCAGGTGCTGGAGCTTCCTTATAATGTGTACAACCGCGTTCTTTCCGAAGACGGCAAGATCGACCTGCTGAAGTACGCCGCCGACCATGGCATGGGCGTGGTGAACATGAAGGCCTTCAACGGCAACGGCATGGTGCCCACCTCCAAGCTGATCAAAGACCTGGTGGACATTACCTACACCGATATGGTGCGCTTCAATCTGGGCAACCCCGCCGTTTCCACCATTGATGCCGGCGCCCGCACTCCCGCAGAATTCAAAGCAGACATCGATGCTTCCCGGATGGCCCCGCTGACCTGCGAAGAGCGCAAGGCCCTGGCCGCAGAAGCCGATAAGGTCTCCGGCCTGTTCAGCAGCATTTGCCGCGAGTGCACCCACTGCATGGAAAAATTCCAGTGCCCGCAGGGCATTTATATTCCCACTGTGCTGGGTGAACACGCCCGCTTTACCATTGCCAAGGCCGTTGGTAAGCCCACCACCGCCAGCGAAGCCGCCTATGCCGCCATTGACGGCCCCCATGCAGACGCCTGTGCTGCCTGCGGTGCCTGCAACGAATGGTGCGAATATCATCTCGATATCCCCGCTATGATGGCCCAGGCTGCAAAAGATTTTGAGTAATTTTTTCTAAAACAAAACCCGCTCCACTGTAAGAAGTGTGAGCGGGTTTATTTTTTGTATGGGATGGGTTGATTGGTCAGGCCTAAAAGATAATCGGTGGAAGTGCCGTACAGCTTTGCCAACCGAATCAGAACATCGGTAGGAATGTCCCGCTGGCCGCGTTCGTAACGGCTGTATTGCGATTGCTTCATGCCGAGGTACTCTGCAATTTTCTGCTGTGTGTAGTCGTTGTCTTCTCGCAAGTCGCGTAAACGGGGGTAGTAATTGTCCATTGCATCACCTTGTTTATAACCGTTTGGTATTGACAATGGTAGCATGACAGGAATATAATCAAGTCGAAATAATACCAAACGGTTATAAAATAGTCGAGATTCGCGAAATTTGCACGCTGTGTTATACAAAACCTAAGGGGGAATTTACTATGAGCAAAAAAGAAAATGCAGTGATCAAAGTCGTAAAAAAACTGCACAAAGGCTTGGGCAAAATGTTCATTCCTGTAATAGCCGGTGTGGTTGCGTTGGTGTTCTTGATCGGTTCGTTGGGGTTATGCGCAGTGATGGATGCACTGAAACCAAGACATAAGGAACTGGTCAGCGTATCTACGTTGGAGCGAATTATCAATGTCAGTGAACTTTCTACCAGTACGGCGGTGTATAATGGCATTGCGGAAATCAAGGATGAAAAAGACCCGGAAAAGACGGATTACTTCGTTTCTTATGCTGCAAAAGTAAAGGTTGGCATCGATCTGGAAAAAGTGGAGATCACGGTGGATCATGAGAAGAAACAAGTGCGCGTAACAATTCCGGAAGTTTATATTACCGATTTGAATGTAGATATTGCTTCGTTGGATTTTATCTTTTATGATACAGGAAAAAATGTATCGACAGTAACTGCGGAAGCGTATGCGGCATGTGAAGAGGATGTGCTGCAGGAGTGTGAAAGTCAGGACGCAGTTTTTGATCTGGCAAGGAAGAGCGCTGTTAATGTGATGAAGGCGCTACTGGATCCGTTTGTAAGACAAATGAGCGAAGAGTATACTCTGGTTATTGAGTAAGGAGGGGAAAAGCATGAAACGAGTAATCGCGTTGTGCCTTGCAGTTGTTATGCTGTTGTGTACCGGCTGCGCGCAAAGTAAACCAAAACCGATGGCACCGCAAACGGCTCAGATGAAGTCTATTTGTGAATTGGCTGTAATGGAGTGCTATTATCATAATGTGGCTAAGTTCATGGAAGAGAATGCCGAAGGTTGGTGGCTTTGGGAAAAGGATAAAAAATTCTGGATTGAGTACAGCGGCGTAGTGGAAGTAGGTGTCGATGTATCTCTGATGGCGATTGAGTTGGACGGTACAAACGTGATCATTACTTTGCCGGAAGCGGAGGTTCTAGATTGCCGCGTAGATAAAACTTCATTGACTGCGGATTCGTTTATCGTTGCCAAAGATTCCGCAAAAATAACAGCAGACGATGAAGTGGAGGCAATTACCGCAGCGCAAAAGGCGTTGGAGGAAAACGCCGCTAACGATACTGCTTTATTGATTGAAGCGCGCCACAGAGTACAGACCCTTTTGGAAGATTATGTGACCAATATTAGTGAAATGACAGAACAGGAATATACGATTCAGTGGGTGTATTTGGATGAAGAAGAAATGGCCGAGCTGGAATCTGTAACGGAAAGTGTTTCTGAATAATTATCAAAAGCGGCAGGTGAAGAACCCGCCGCTTTCTTTTATTATTTGAGAAATGTGACAGTTCATTGAGAATTTTTCTGCCCGGGTGCCGGTGAATTTGTACGAAGCGCCGATTTTCTCTTGCGTGCGCATTCGGCTTCCTTTATAATGAAGAAAAAGTTATAATGAAGAAAAAGTGAGGTGCCGCCGTGAAAAAAATACTGGCCGTCGTACTTTTATTTTGCCTTTTGTGCGGCTGTGCTGCGCCAAAAGATACCGAACCTGTGGGCGCAGATGTGCCCAACCCCTACCCGCAGCTGGCTTCTCCCGAGCTTGCATCCTATCCCGCTGTGCCTGATGTAACATTCCTTTTGCTGATGAGCGACGCCGCTTTTGCGGCAGAGGTGATCGGCACACCAAAAACAGAAAACGCCCAGGCCGAAGGCTATACTTTTTCTGCCGGGAAAACAATGGTAAAGATCGAAAACGTCATCAAAGGTGATTTTTCTGCCGGAGAAGAAGTATTTATTGTGCAGGGCGGCTTCGATATCGGCTGTGCCCCGGCGCTGAATATAGGCGATCGATTCGTTTTCTTTGCCAATGAAAACGATGTGTACGGCGGCTGGCAGCCCGGCTTTCCCCATGCAAGCTATTTCTATATAACAGAAGAGGACCGTGTGTTCCCCGCGGCGGTGGAGAGCAAAGCCCTGGCGCAGTACAACAATATGCGGCTGGCAGATTTTCTTTCTTTATGTAAAAAAGAAGCCCTGGTAACGCAGGAAGAATACGCCCAGCGGCTGCAAACAGAATAAAATCAAGGCCACTTCTTAGCGGAAGCGGCCTTTCTTATATTAAGAACAGAACCGGTGTTCGCCAATGGTGAGGATGACCGGGCGGGAAAAGATCCACTCGCTGGTGGATTTCACCGGGTTATAATAGTACACGGCCCCGCCGGAAGGATCCCAGCCGTTGATGGCATCCCGGGCGGCGCGGTAAGCAGATTCCGCTACCGGCGCGTTGATACCCCCGTCGTTCAAGCAGGAAAAGGCCAGCGGCTGATAAATGACCCCCGCCAGCGTATTGGGGAAGCTGGGGTGCGCAATGCGGTTCAGAATCACCGCCCCCACCGCTACCTGGCCCTCGTAGGGTTCGCCACGGGCCTCTGCGGAAATGACCCGGGCAAGAAGATTAAATTCATTCTCTGTAAAGCCGCCATACCCGCCGGAGGTGCTTGCTGCGGTGATCCCCATGGCAGCCAGGGTCTTTTGGCCGCAAATCCCATCGGCGGTCAGCCCGTTCTTTTTCTGAAAACTTACCACGGCATCCCGGGTGGAGGGACCGAAGAGGCCGTCCACCGCCCCGGTGTAGTAGCCCCAGTTCTTTAATTTGGTCTGAATTTGCCGTACTTCCTCTCCGCTGGAACCTAATTTTGAAAGGGCGTGGGTATTTCCTGTGTGCAGCATCAGGGTAAACAGCACCGCCAGCACGGCAAGAAAAGAAGAAATCCGCAGCCAAAGGACTTTATTTTTCAAAAAATCACTCCGTTTGCAAAATAATTTTAAAAAAGTTTTTGCGGTTTTCCTTCGGTTTATACCGTTTTTTGAAAAGAAATCCGAAAAATCTTTACAAAAAACGCAACTTGTGCTATAATCAAAAAAGTCAGCAAAAAGCTGAAGAAAATCCACTTTTTGGAAGCATCCGGAAAAAGAAATTTAAAAAAATCTAAAAAAACTTCGAAAAAAGTGTTGACAAATTGATCTGGATTTGATATTATAGTCAAGCGCTCGAGAGAAGCGGTCAAAAAACTGAAAGCGATCGAGAGCAAAAGGACCTTGAAAATTAAACAACGAGAGAATTTATGGACCCGTAATTCCAGAGAGAAT
>JAFYOA010000025.1 GCA_017547865.1 Clostridia bacterium | reverse complement strand
CCTTAATTTTCATCATGTGCGTATCCTCCTTGATCAAATCCAAACATGCGTTCCGCGAACAGTTGTTCGTTGTATCTATAGTATAGAACAAGCGTTCGGTTTTGTCAATAGGATTTCACAAAAATATCGAACAAACGTTTAAGCCGGACATTTCTGCCCGGCTTACACACTTTATTCTGCCCAGGTGAAGTTTTCTTTCCCTGCGCCCAGTTCAAAATGATATTTCACAATGCCCAGATCCATCTTGCTGTGAGGACCGAATTTTGCTTTGGCGGCCACGGTATTGCCGCTGCGGTTCAGCACAAACTGCTGCTGGTTGATGGCGGTGGGTGCCAGCAGGGCAGCGTCCACCCCGTTTTTGAACCAGGCAGGCGCGTCGGTATTCAGGTTGCTCACCTGGGCCGCAGACTTACTTTTATGGGCCTTGCCCGCATGGATGCCGTACCCCACGGAAATAACCACCGTCAGCTTTTCGTCCGGCGCAATGCGGAACACGCCGGGGATTTTTTTATAGGTCAGCGCCACCCAACAGGTATGCAGCCCCAGCTGCTGGGCACGCAGCACGATTTTTTCACCGTAATAGCCGCACTTTTCTTCCAGGTCGGCGCTCTTTTTTCCCACCAGCGCAATGTAATTTGTTACGCCGGAAAACATACCGTAAGTTGCCAGCTTGCTTTCAAATGCTTTTGGTTCATCGGTGATCAGCTGCATATGAAGACCGCTTTCTTCGTTCACCTCGTCAATGGCGCGCTGCAGTTCTGCCTTTACGGCGGGTTCCAGCGGTTTATTTTTATAGGCTCGTACCGAATGCCGGGATTTCATCGCTTCAAAAAGATCCATGGTACTTTTTCCTCCTGCGGTGTGTTGTTCATTATTTATATTATACACCACATTATATTGAAAGAAAACAGAAAAATCACGCTCCACGCCCGCAGAACGCTTTGACACAATCCTCCATGTTTTTTCATGCATTTCCTCTTGACATTCCGTGGTGCGGTTGCTATATTTAGGGCAGTCTATAGTTGAAAGGACGATGCATGATGATTCCCAGACCGGAGCACCCGAACCCCCAGTGGGAACGAAAGAACTGGAAAAACCTGAACGGCACCTGGCAGTTCGAAATCGACAACGAAGAAAGCGGCGAAGAGCGCGGTCTGCAGAACGCTGCCAGCCTTTCCGGCACCATCACCCTGCCCTTCTGCCCGGACAGCAGCCTTTCCGGACTGGGCCACAAAGACTTTATGAACTGCGTTTGGTATAAAAAAACGCTCTCGTTCACCGAAAAAGAGCTTGGCGGAAACCGGGTATTGTTCCACATCGGTGCCTGCGATTATGAAACGAAGATCTGGGTGAACGGCGAAAGCGTGGGTATTCCCCACAAAGGCGGCTATACCCCGGTGGATGCCGATATTACACCCTGGCTCATTCCGGGTGAAAACCTGATTACCATTGCCGCTTACGATGATGTCCGTTCCTTTAAACAGCCCGGCGGCAAACAAAGCGCCAAGTATGATTCTTATCGCTGTTACTATACCCGTACCACCGGCATTTGGCAAACGGTATGGTACGAAATCGTGCCAAACGAATACATTAAATATGCAAAATTCACCCCGGATTTAGAGAATGCCTCTGTTCTCATCGAGGCCGAGTTGTGCGGCACCGGCGACTTTTCTGCCGAAGTGTATTACGAAGGCCGCAAAGTTGGCGAAGCTGTAAAGAAAAACAAAGCTGTAACCGCGCAGATGGAGATTTGCCTTTCCGAATGTCACCCCTGGGAACCTGGCTGCGGCCGTTTGTACGATGTGGTTCTGCACTTTGGCAAAGATGAGGTAAAAAGCTACTTCGGACTGCGCAGTGTGGAACTGAAAGAAGGCAAATTCTTCCTCAACGGCAAGTGTGTATTCCAGCGGCTGATCCTGGATCAGGGATATTACCACGACGGCATTACCACCGCCCCCACAGAAGAAGCCCTGATCCGCGACATTGAACTTTCCATGGCGGCCGGTTTCAACGGAGCACGCCTGCACCAAAAAGTATTCGAGCCGCGCTTTCTGTACCATGCCGACCGCCTGGGCTACATGGTGTGGGGCGAATACGGCAGTTGGAGTTTCCACGTAACCGAACTGGAGGCCGGGACCCGCTACCTGCCGGAATGGCTGGAAAGTGTGCGGCGCGACTACAGCCATCCCGCTCTCATCGGCTGGTGCCCCTTCAACGAGACCTGGGACACCAACAAGCACTTCCCCGGCCGACAGAGCAAGCGGCAGGAAAACGAAGTGCTGCGGTTTATTTACCGGCAGACCAAGCTGTACGACCCCACTCGCCCCTGTATCGATACCAGCGGCAATTACCATGTGGAAACCGACATTTACGACGTGCATGACTACCAGCAGGATCCAACAATTTTTAAAGGAAACTACGATAAGCTGGTAACGGAGAATTACCTGTACGACCGCGTGAATGCAACGGAAGTACGCCAGGAATGGCGCGGCGAGCCGGTATTCATGTCGGAATACGGCGGCATAGGTTTTAAGCTGGAAAACAACGACTTTGAAAACGGCCGGCGTACCAACTGGAGCTACGGAAAAACCACCACCAGTTACGAAGAATTCTATGCCCGCTACAAAGGACTGACCGATGCGATTCTCGACAACCCTAAAATGCTCGGCTTTTGTTATACCCAGTTAACCGATGTAGAGCAGGAAAAGAACGGCCTGTTTGAATTTGAGACCCGCAAACCCAAGTTTGATTTGGAAATCATTTCCGCCATCAATAAACGAAAAGCTGCAGTGGAAGACTGACGGCTGCAGATAAAGAAAGGATGAATCCCATGATGATCCCCAGACCGGAGCACCCGAACCCCCAATGGGAACGGAAAAACTGGAAAAACCTGAACGGCACCTGGCAGTTCGAAATTGACAACGGCAAAAGCGGTGAAACCCGCGGCCTGCAGAACGCCAAAAGCCTTTCCGGCACCATTACCCTGCCCTTCTGCCCGGAAAGTGAGCTTTCCGGCGTTGGCAACAAGGAATTCATGTACGCTGTGTGGTACAAAAAGAACCTGCCCTTCACCGCCGAAGAGCTGTGCGGCAACCGGGTTCTCTTCCACATTGGCGCCTGCGATTTTGAGACCCATGTGTGGGTAAACGGCAAAAAAGCCGGCCTGCCCCACATTGGCGGCAGCGGCCCCATTGAGTACGATATTACCGACCTGCTGGTGTGCGGCGACAACGACGTGACCATTTGTGCCTACGACGACACCCGCGCGGGCAACCAGGCCGGCGGCAAGCAGAGCACCACCTACAATTCCCGCGGCTGCTATTACACCCGCACCACCGGCATTTGGCAGACCGTGTGGTACGAGATCGTGCCCGAAAATCACATCAAGTGCGCCAAGTTCTACCCCGATGCGGAAAACGCCGTGCTGAGCATCAACGCCGAGCTGGCGGGCTGCGGCGATCTTTCTGCCGAAGTGTACTACGAAGGCAAAAAAGTGGGCGAAGCCTGCAAAAAGAACCGCTCTGTCACCGGCCAGCTGGAAGTTGTTCTCTCTGAAAAGCACCTGTGGGAGCCCGGCTGCGGCCGCCTGTACGATGTGGTACTGCACTTTGGCAAGGACGAAGTAAAGAGCTACTTCGGCCTGCGCAGCATTGAGCTGAAGGACATGAAGTTCCTGCTCAACGGCAAGAGCGTTTTCCAGCGCACAGTGCTGGACCAGGGCTTCTATGCCGATGGCATTTGGACCGCGCCCACGGAAGAAGCTCTCATCCGCGATATCGAGCTTTCCATGGCGGCCGGTTTTAACGGCGCCCGCCTGCACCAGAAGGTCTTTGAGCCCCGCTTCCTGTACCATGCCGATCGCCTGGGCTATATGGTTTGGGGCGAGTATTCCTCCTGGGGGCTGGATGTGACCACCAAGGAGGCCGTGGCGTGGTTTATGCCCGACTGGCTGAGCACCGTGCACCGCGACTTCAACCACCCGGCCATCATCGGCTGGTGCCCCTTTAACGAAACCTGGACCTACGGCACCAAGCGCAGCTGGCAGGATGACGCGGTGATTCGCATTGCCTATGAAGAAACAAAGCGCACCGACCCCACCCGCCCCTGCATCGATACCAGCGGCGGTATTCACGTGGCCACCGATATTATGGACACCCACTGGTATGAGCAGGACGGCAAGCTGATGCGGGAAACCTACGAAAAAATCAGCAGCGAAGGTTACCTGCGCCTGCAGTTTGCGGAGCGTGACCTGCCCTGGGACGGCAAGCAGCCCATTTTCGTTTCGGAATACGGCGGCATTGGCATTCACCTGCCGGAGAAGGATAAAGACCGCGCGGGCGCATGGAGCTACGGCAACAGCGCTACCAGCTACGAGGAATTCTACGCACGGTACGAGAGCCTGACCCACGCCATTCTGGATAACCCGAAGATCATGGGCTTCTGCTATACACAGCTGACAGACGTGGAGCAGGAACAGAACGGCCTGTTTGAATACGCTACCCGTAAGCCGAAGTTTGATCTGGAGATTATTTCCAAGATCAATAAGAAGAAAGCGGCTATTGAAGATTAACTCCCTGCCCCAACCCGGCCAAGCGCTGCGGTTGGGGCATTTTGTTGTAAACGTAAAAGTTTTGATCGAACTTTTACAAAAGTTCGCAGGTTGT
>JAFYOA010000325.1 GCA_017547865.1 Clostridia bacterium | reverse complement strand
TCGTCGGATTTCAAACCGCGCTCGGCGAATTCGTTCACCACAATATTATTGCCGCTGTAGGGACGCACCTCGATCGGACCGCGCTGCCACTGTATTTCCAGCGATTCCATGGTGGTCTCTGTGCTGAAAGAAACGGTGTTCACCAGCTCCGGGGTCTCCTGGGCATAGGCCGCCGGCCGCACCGGGGCCAGCATGGGCACTGCCTGGAAAAACACCCACAGGCACACGAAAAACACCAACACGCTTGCCAATCCGCGCTGCAGTGCTTTTGGGGTGCAGCGTTCTGCCAGCTGCTTCGCCGGGGCAAAGTCCATTTTCCGCAGCAAATCGCGCAAAGCAAACGCCACCGGGCGGAAAGGAGCTTCCACCCACTGCGCTACACGTTCACGCAGACTGATTTCTTGTTTTCTTCTTGCCATAGCTTGCTCCTTTTTCTCGGGTTCAACCAAAATTTATTTCCCGCGCTTATACAGCACGTTCAGGTCGTGCAGCCAGCGGGTATCCATTGCATCCAGGTTATCCTCTGTAATGCGGTACGCCCAGTTGCCTTCGGCCACACCGGGCACGTTAATGCGTGTATCCTTGCCAAAGCCGCACAGATCCTGGAAGGGCACAATGGCCAGGGCTGCACTGCTCTGCCACAGGGCGGTGATCAGCGCACGGCAGGAGGGGCTGTCGTAGCCGCCCTGCTGCCAGTCTTCACCGGTGCCGGTGTAGTGGCAGTAATCCAGTGCAAACTTGCGCTGGTGGGGCAGCACTTCCCACAGCCAGCCAAAAATCGTATTGTTATCGTGGGTGCCGGTATAGGCCACACAGTTTCGCTCGTAGTTATGGGGCAGGTGAATGTTATCGGAAGCATCGATAAAGCCGAACTGCATTACGCGCATACCGGGGAAACCGGTTTCTTCCCGCAGGTCCACCACAGCCTTGTCGATGAGGCCCAGGTCTTCGGCGATGATCTTAGGGGTGCGGTCGCCAAAAGCGGCAAACAGCGCATTGAAGAAATCCATTCCGGGGCCGGGGTTCCACTGGCCTTCCTTGGCGGTCTCTGCCTCAGCGGGCACAGCCCAATAGGCAGAAAAAGCGCGGAAATGATCGATACGAACCACATCGAACAGATGCAGAGAACGCTTCAGGCGGCGGATCCACCAGCGGTAGCCGTCTGCTTTCATGCGGTCCCAGCGGTACAGGGGGTTGCCCCACTTCTGCCCGTCTTCGCTGAAGTAATCCGGCGGCACGCCCGCCACATTCTTCGGCTCACCGTCTTCGTTCACGTCAAACAGATCCGGGTGGCTCCACACATCGGCGCTGTTCAAAGAGACATACATAGGCATGTCGCCGATGATCTCCACACCGCAGTCGGCGGCATAGGCGTGCACGCCCGCCCACTGTTCGGCAAATTTGTACTGCATAAAGCACTCAAACAGCACTTCATCGGCATAAGTTTCGGCGGCCTCTTTGCAGGCGGCGGGTTCATAATGCCGCAGCGGCAGGGGCCACTTGCGCCAGTCACTCTCCTGCAGCACATGACCCAGGGCCATAAACAGGGCGTAATCCGGCAGCCAGTCTTCCTGGGCTTTTGCGTAAGCACGCACACGGTCCAGCTCGGCGGCACCGGCGCGGGCAAAGGCTTTTTTCAGCGTGGCCCGGCGGGTTTTGGCCAGCTTTTCAAACTGGGCGGTGTAGGGGTTATCGCTGCGCTCGGCTTCCAGCTCCGCAGAGGTCAGCAGGCCTTCCTCGTACAGCGTTTCCAAATCGATAAAATAGGGGTTGCCCGCAAAGGCGGAATAACCGGAGTAGGGGGAATTCCACTGGTCGGTGGGGCCAAAGGGCAGCACCTGCCAGTAAGAGCAGCCTGCATCGTGCAATGTATTGATAAACGCGCGGGTGGCAGCGCCAAACCCGCCGATACCGTAATCGCCCGGCAAAGAAGAAACGTGCAGCAGCACGCCCGAAGCACGGTCGAACATACCATCATCCTTTCAAAGGTTCTGTGCCTATTTTATCATCTATTTCCTGTTTTTACAAGCGCATGCCCCCAACTTGCGGGAACTTTTGCACAAACAAAAAACGGAGACACTTTCCAAAGAAAGTGTCTCCCACTGCGTTTTCGTTTTTATTTATTGATGGCAATGCGGATGATGCTGTCCTTCTTGCCGTGGGCAATGCCGAAGCGGCCGCTGTAGGTATCCACCAGATACTGGGTATCCACAAAAGACTCTTTGGGAGAAAGGTCTTTTCCGTGGAAGAAGCGATCCAGCATGCCCAGCAGATTCTCCTTGGAGAAAGGCGCCAGCTTTTCCTCATTGTCGCTGGAATACACCGTTTCGATCACCAGGCGGTTCGCGGTGGAGGAAATGGACAACCGGATGAAGGGATCCTGCATGCCGCAGTTCTCGGCAGAGGTAAGGGCTGCCGTCAGGGTATCGGTCAGCAGCGTGCAGATCTCCATGGTCTTGAGGCCGGTGGAAAGACCGGAATTGGAAAACTCAAAGCGCACGCCGTTCAGTTCCGCATCGGCGGCATAGGTGGCGATCACAGCGTTCACATAGGGGTTGGTGCTGTAAGAGGCGAACAGTGCGGAAAGATAGCCGTCTCCGGCAACATTCCGGCCGCCGTTCATTTCTTTCAGGGCTTCCACATTCACCAGCATGGAGCGGCAGTATTCGCTTTTGGCCTGCAGGTGCTCTTCACGGGTCACCAGTTCGGCACGGCGCTGGGCAAACTGCCCGGCCCCCACCAAAGCAACCAGAGAAAACAGGAAAACGCCGTACAGCACAAAGCACAGGGCGTACCGGGGCCAGTACTGGGTAATGCGCAAAGCGGCATCAAACCCACCGGCATTGGCATACAGAAGAACAAGTACGCAGCCCAGTACCCAAAGCCCGCTGAGGGAAAAATGCTGTTCCTTAAAATAACGGAAGTAACTGTTCACCAAAAGCCAGGCCAGAAGAGACCCGAACAGATACAGTACACAGCAGAACATCACCGCACCGATGCCCATTACCGGGGAACCGGCCACGCCCATCATCCACGCACCCAGTGCAGGGAAAAACGCCAGATGGAAAGCGGAAAGCAGCGTCACCGCCAGTTTTTGCAGCACATGGTTGTGGAACACAAACAGAGAAGCGATGAAAAACACAAAGTTCACTGCAGCATTGGCCAGCACATCGGAAGAAAGCCCGGAAGACGGCATAAACAGCAGACCAAACACCGGGGCCATCAGCATGGCGACCACCGCCGTGCCGCCCATGGCCGCCAGGGTGATCCAACGATTGTATTTATGTTCCAGCAGGGCAGCAAAGGCCAGCCCTGTGCAAATTACCGATACAACGGTCAGCATTACATACACTCTCCATTTCAGTTTGTTCCCGTCAAATCACAGGAAACGCATACATATGTAGATATTATAGCACAAGAAGTGGGACTTGCCTACTTTTTTCCGGCTTTTTTTCTTCCGTTCTCCCATTATTTTACGCAAATTTAAGAGAAAAAGCATCACGCTGCCCGTAAAACAGAAAAAGCACGCACCTGCCGCGGCAAATGCGTGCCCGTTTTTTAATCGTAAATCAGCTCCGCCGTCCAATCCAGCGCAATGGTCAGTTCATAGTACACCGGCGCCTGCAGTACATCTTCTGTGTTTTTCAGGCAGAAATGCAGGGAATCCGGCAAGGATGCATCATCTACAGAAAACACAAATTCCTGCAGGTAAGGGCAGTCTCCCTCCCCCAAAACAGACGGGGAGGTTTTTCGCCACTGTTCCCCCAGAAGCACCGCACCCGGTGTTTCTTCGGCCTGCCAGCGGGTAATTTGGGCCGGCAACGGCAGCAACACGGTGATGCGTTCGGTCTGCCAATCCAGATTCACGTGCAGGGTCTCCGTCGCAGTTACAGCCCGATTTTCCAATCCAAAGGAGAGTACCGCTCCGTTCACCGCCAAAAAGTCGGTATCGGGGCAGCCGTTCTCTTTGCAGGGGAACCATGCAGAAATATCTTCTTCCCCATCGTTCAAAAACGCAGTGGGTGCCAAAGGATTCCTTTCTTTCGCCGGTTCTTTCGGTTGCAAGCTCTTCCACAGCAGCACGCCCGCAGCCAAAAGCACAACAAGCGCAATCGTTACGGCGATGCACACAAGCTTTTTCATGGCATTCTCAGCTTACTCCCACCAGAAGGAGGCCACCACGCCGTCGTTGGTTTCTACCCCAACAGCAAAACGCAGCACAACACCGTAGCCCTCCGGGGCTTCAAATTTTTCAATCTGCTCCGCGGCAACTTCCACCAGAACAGAAACTTCCTCCGGACCGCCCAGGCAGCGGGTGTTCCACAGACTCTCTTTTACAGCCACGATCAACGGGTACAAGGCATCTTCACCGGTGAGGTGCTGACCGTCTTTGTACAGCTCTGCCGCCACAAAGAAGTACACATCTTCCCCATCGTACTGTTCCATGCCGTGCTGCAGGTCGTGGCGAATAATCACTTCCCCGTTTTGGGGCTGCACGGCAGTTTCTGCGCAGTTGCATTCCGGCAAACTATTGCCGTAAATCACCCTGGCCCAATCATCTTCTGTCGTTTCCACCGCCAGGTCTGTATCTCCGGTGTAGGCTTCGGAAGTGGCCGAGTCGCCAATTACGGGCTCCGGCAGTTCGCCGGAACGCAGGCCATAGCCGCCGCGTTCTGCAGTGAAGTTCTCAATTTCCTCCGCTGTCATCTGCAGAACGATACAGTCGCCCAGTTCCACCACATTGTAGCCATCCTCCATCAAGGCGCTGGCTTCCTCCATCAGAGCATCGGAAACAACCGCTTCCTCATCGCGGAACACATCCATGGCCACCACAAACTGCACATCCAGGCCCTCGTGGTCTTCCATGGCCAACTCCAGCCCGGGGAAGAGGATCACTTCTCCGTTTTCCGGGGTCTTCATACTGGCATCGTCCAGTTCATAACCGCCCACCAGCGTCACGTGGACTTCCGGTACCCAGTAGGTACCGGTCATGGCATCGCCATCCTCTGCACCGCCGGTATAGATTTCCTCCGTGGTGGTCTCCATCGTAGCTTCTGTCTTGCCAAGGGCAGTCTCGCTGACGTCACCATCCATGTTCAACATGGGCAGGCCGCGCAGCAAAACACCCGCGCCAAGCACCAACACCAGGGCAGCGGCCACCGCCATTCCCACCCAGCGAAGGGGAAATTTCTTTTTGGGTGCGGCCATGCTTTCCTGCAGCAGGTCATCGTCTACCTGCTCCAGCATACGGTTCAAAATCTCTTTTTTCATACAAATTCACCTTCCTGTTCCAAGTAATTGCGCATCGCGTTTCGTGTGCGGAAAAGAGAGGATTTCACACGGCTTTCGGTACAGCCAAAGCGTTCGGCAATTTCTTTTACGCTATCCCCAAACCAATAGCGCCGCAAAAACATCTTGCGATTTTCGGCGGTCAGGCTCCGCAGAAAATCGTTGATCAGCTGCCGCAGGCGGGCGTCTTCGGTAAAGTCTTCTCCCACGCCCCGCAGGCTTTCGGCCAGTTCATCCAGGGGCAGCACCTCGGCGGTACGCTTTTGGGCCTGCTTATGTTCCAGGCGCTTCAGGGCCAGGTTGCGTGCTACGCGGCACAGCCATGCGCCAAAATAGGTGGGTTCTTCCGGGGGAATGCGCTCCCAGGCGGTAAGCCAAACATCGTTCACGCATTCTTCGGCATCCTCTTTGTCGTGCAGAATATTCATAGCCACGCCAATGCAGGCATTGCGGTAGGCTTCGGCGGCTTTTTCCGGGGCGGTCTCATCCCGCTGCAAAAAAAGCTCCACCAATGCACGGTCGTCCATGTGTTTCCTCCTCTCCGTTGTATTTCAGAAGGCCTTCTACTATTATAGTACGAAAATGAGTGGATTTGGTCGCGTAAAAGTAAAAGTTTTCGAGTTTAAAAAGAGAAAACGTAAAAGCTTTGTCAACTTTCTCGAAAGTTGCAGGGATCCTGGGGACAGAGTCCCCGGGTCTCCCTCCGCAGAGGGCGAAATTCCATTCCCACAAAAAGGGAGTCCCTCACTTGCAGGGACTCCCCTCTTGAACAACAAGTTGTTCAATTCACCCCTTTCCGAGCGCTTCTCAGAAAAGGAAATTCTGTGCTCTGCGGAGCACAGGTCGGGGGCGTTGCCCCAACACCCCACGGCCTTTGAAAAGACCGGCGAAACTTTTGCAGTTCCCCAAAAGACTCGCCGCCAACAACAAAAGCGGTTCTCCGCAAAGAAAACCGCTTTTGGGTTTATTTGCTTTTTACGGCTGCAAGGCAGAGCATATACACGCTTTCTGCCGCGGCAAACACGGCAGGAATGCTGAACGCAATATTCTGTGCCAGGAACACGCCAAACACAACGGCGGAAACACTCAGCAGCACCGCGTACAATACCACCGCAAGGCGGCCGGTGGGCGCCAGGGTGATCCGCACAAACGCGGGGAAAGCACACAGCAGGATTTTTGCCGCATCGTACAGCAGGGAGGGGATCGCATTGAACTGCATCCTTGCGTAATCGCCCACAGCAATTTCCATATACGGGTCAAAAATCATAAAGACGACCGAGATTGCGGCCAGAATATACCATTTTCTCATTGTATGGCACCACCTGGTATTTTTTTATAAAAGCGGCGTAATCCCGCGAAGGACTGCGCCGCAATTATACAGTTAAAATCAGCCGATCTTACCGTTGGTCAGGTCTTCCACGTACAGGGTACGGGGACCGTCGTTCTTGGCAGGAGCAGCGGGCTTGGCTTCAGCTTCGGGAGCAGCAACGCGACCATCGCGCACGTCGAAGAACTTCTTGGCAACCTGGGGGAAGAGTGCATAGCTCAGCACGTCTTCTTCGCACTTTGCAAAGTCCTTGGCTTCTTCACGGAGCTTATCCATTTCGTTCTCCAGCAGGTCAGCGGGACGGCAAGTGATGACTTCGGCATCGCCGATGCACTTCTTGCGAACTTCCTCGTTAACGGTGCCGGGGAGAGTACCGTATTCGCCGCGGAGGAGAGCCTTGGATTCCTTGGGAACCATCTTATAGCGCTCGCCGGCGATAACGTTCATAACAGCCTGGGTACCAACGATCTGGCTGGTGGGGGTAACCAGCGGAGGATAACCGAAGTCTTCGCGCACGCGCGGAACTTCAGCCATAACCTCATAGTACTGGTTCTCTCTGCCGGCCTGCTTCAGCTGAGACAGCATGTTGGAGAGCATGCCGCCGGGAACCTGATAGAGCAGAGTGTTGGTGTCAACGCTCAGAACCTTCTTATCAATGTTCAGCTTGTCGGCCACGCCGCGGAAGTGGGTGGCCGCCTTGGAGAGGAGACCCAGATCCAGGCCGGTGTCACGGTCGGTGCCCTTCAGGGTAGCAACCATGGACTCGGTAGCCGGGTTGGCAGTACCGTTGGCCAGAGGAGACAGAGCGCAGTCGATGATATCCACACCGGCTTCAACAGCCATCAGGTTGGTCATGTCGCCGGTACCGGTGGTGTTGTGGGTGTGCAGGTGGATGGGCATATCCACATTTTCCTTCAGACGCTTGACCAGAGAGTAGGCGTCCATAGGCAGCAGCAGGTTTG
>JAFYOA010000324.1 GCA_017547865.1 Clostridia bacterium | reverse complement strand
TGGGACAGTTTTCCAGGGGGCAGAACTGACAGTTTTCGTAGAAAACTTCGCTTTCGAAGGCGATACCGCTGCTGCTTTTGGAGGGCAGCATCAAAAAGCTTTCGGTATACACCACGCCGGTCTGCTCTTTTACAAAATCTCGGCCGCCCAGCACATCGAACAGCTCTGCCTGCCCGCTCAGGGGCCAGGCCTTCAGCGAGCCGGGGTTCAAAGAGGTAAGATGCCCGCCCAGATGATATTCTTCTTTTATATAAGAATAATAGGCCGCCCGCACAAGGCCAAGATAGTATTTCTTAATCTCATCCGCCCAGAATTCCGCCAGCAGATCGCCGGCATATTGTTTGGACCATTCTTCCAGTTCTTTGCCGCAGCTGGCAATATAGGGGAAGCAGCGGCTTCTCCCGCCCAGCCGTTCTGCCGCCAGCGAAGAACGGATGGTCACGCCGTTCACAGCCACCGTTCCTCCTTCGGTACTTTCCGTTCCGCACACGCCAAACAGAATCACGGGATTCGCCACCGCCTGGGCTTCCTCCAGCATATCCGCCAGTTCTTCCGCAAATTCATCGTTGGTCATGGCCATCAGCTTTTCCCTGCCCTGCGCCGGCAGCGCCGTATCGTCCAGCCGTCCGGTCCAAAAATTCCCCGCCGCCGTGATCTTCATACACACTCCCCCGTTTTCCGTGGTCTACTGCTTGTATTGTAGCACACCGGGCGGCAAATCACCATCCGTTTCTTCTATTCCTTTGTAAAATTTTCGAAAAAAACGTTTTTTCGGTTGACAAATTCTCATTTTGAAGTATAGTAAAGGCAGCCGGCCAACCGGTAAAATTCACCTGCTTACAGGAGATGTTTTTCAATGGAATACCGCTATAAAAAAGATTTCCCCAACGGACTGAAGGATGTGCTCCTCCCCCGGGAGGATTTTCATCCCCTGCCGAAATATGAAGATGAAGCCGCCTGGCAGCAGGTGAGCGATGCCACCCGCGCCATGATTCTTGCAAAGGCCGAAGAACTGCTGGTGACCCCCATGCCCCGGGTTACGGCCACCGCCTATATGCAGTTTTTCCGCACCGGCTCCCGCGCTTTTGATGAATCCATCGATCATCCCCGCCGCTATGCGCTGTTCTGGCTCACCGCTGCGGAATGCCTGGAACGCAAGGGCCGCTTTATGGACCAGCTGATCGATTACATTTGGGACATTTGCGAAACCACCAGCTGGATTCTGCCCGCCCACAACTGGCACGGACTGGAAGGCGGCTGGGGCAACGATTCCCCCCGTCCGCTGGCGGATATCAAAGACCCGCACATCGACCTGTTTGTTGCTGCCACCGGTGAATACCTGGCCTGGGTGCTGTACATTATGCGCAGCAAGCTGGACGAAGTAAGCTTCCTCATCAGCGAGCGCATTGAATACGAACTGAACAGACGCGTCATCGAACCCTTCTGCAACCGCCGCGACGCCTGGTGGATCGATGATTCCACCCACAACTGGCACATCTGGATCACCTCCAACTGCCTGACCATTATCCTGCTGACCGAATCCAACCCCGCCAAGCGCGCCAAAGCCGCCGAGCTTGCCCTGCGCTACGTGGAGGATTTCTACCGCAAATACATGGAAGACGGCTCCACCAACGAAGGCGCCGCCTACTGGATCGCGGCCGCCGGTTCCATGTGCCATGCCCTCAAAACCTTCAAGCTGGCATCCAACGGTGCGATCGACCACTTCGATGAGCCCATGGTGCACAACATTGCCGCCTTCCTTTATCATCTGCACATCAATGAGCAGGCATTTTATAATTACGGCTACACCCCCCGCCTGGTGACCGGCCTGCAGGGCATGGAGCTGTATGACTTCGGCCGCCTGCTGAACGACACCGCCATGATGGAACTTGGCGCCTATATGTACCACCTGAACAAACAGCCGCTGGTCATCAGCGCCCACGGCGACAACGCCTACATGCCGTTCTTCGAGATTCTCCACGGCCACGAGCTAGAAGCCATGGAGCCCAAGGCGCCCAACATCGGTTATTGCTATTCCTCTGCCCAGCAGCTGATGATCGCCCGCGAAAAACCCGGCACCACCGAAGGCCTCTTCCTTGGCGCAAAAGGCTTCAACGGTCACTTCGACAGCCACCGGGACGGCGGTTCTTTCATTGTGTATAACAACAGCAAACCCGTGTACATTGAAATCGGTGTGCCGGTCTACAGCATCAAGGTCATCGGCGCAAAATACCGTCATTCTCACTTTGCCTGCGTGCCTCAGTCCCACAACGCCATTTCCGTCAACGGTTTCGGGCAGATCCCCGGCACACTGACAGGCTCCATGAACAACGAAAAGCTGCACAGCCCGGCGGCAAAGGCTATTTCCTCCCGCAGTACTTCCAATGATGACGGCAACGCTGCCATCCTCACGGTGGAAATGCCCCATCTCTTCCCGACAGAAAGCGGCGTAAAAGAATTTGCCCGCACCTTCACCATGGACCGCAGCGCCGGCATGGTTTCTGTTCGCCAGCAGGTGACCTGCGAAAACGAATCTGAGATCTGCCTGCATTTCATCACCTGCGAAAAGCCGGAGATTGCCGACGGCATTGTTGTGGGCGGCACAAAGCTGACCTACGACACCGCTCTCTTCACCGCCAACGTGGAGAAGTTCGATTACGAAAACGACGTAAAAGTGAACGCTGCCTGGGGCGACGAGATTTATTCCGTTACCCTGACCGCCCACGCAAAAGAACTGGACAGCACCTTTACCATCAGCAAAATAGCACCGTAACATGTGTTCAAGGAGGATATTCACATGGAATACCGCTATCAAAAAGATTTTCCCCAGGGGTTAAAAAACGTACTGCTCCCCCGGGAGAAGTTTAACCCCCTGCCCAAATACGAAGACGAAGCTGCCTGGGCCGCTGTGCCCGCCAAGCACCGGGAGATCGTCATTCAAAAGGCAGAAGAAGTATTGAAGCTGCCCGTACCCCGCGCGCTGGCTTCTTCCTACATGAAATACTACCGCAGCGGCGTGCGCGACTACGACACGAATTTTTACGGTGCCATGCGCGATGCCCTGCTGTACCTGACCGCCGCCGAATGCATGGAACGCAAGGGCCGCTTTATGGATGCGTTGCTTGACCATGTATGGGCACTCTGCGAGACCACCACCTGGGTGCTGCCCGCCCACAACTGGTCCGGTTTGGAAGGCTACCTGAACAGCCCCGACGGCCGGCCGCTGGCGGATATCAACGACCCGCAAATCGACATCATCGGCGCCACCCTGGCGGAATACATGGCCTGGGTGCTGTACGTGATGCGCAGCGAACTGGATAAGATCAGCTACCTCATCACCGAACGCATTGAATACGAACTGAATAAGCGCATTGTGGAACCATTCTGCAACCGCCGGGATGAATGGTGGATCACCACCTCCACCCACAACTGGCATATGTGGACCGCCTCCAACTGCCTGGCGGTGGTGCTGCTGACGGAGACCAACCCCGCCAAGCGCGCCAAGGCTGCCGAGCTTGGGCTGAAATACACGGAAGAATACTACCGCCGTTTCGTTTCCGACGGCTCCAACAACGAGGGCGCCGGTTACTGGGTAGCCTCCGCCGGTTCCATGTATTATGCCCTGAAGCTGCTGCAGCTGGCATCGAACGGTGCCATCGATCACTTTGATGAACCCATGGTGAAAAACATCATCGGGTACATCCGCAACACCCACATCAACGGACGTGAGTTCTACAACTACAGCTACACCACCCGTTACAACACCACCCTGCAGGGGCTGGACCTGTACGAAATGGGCCTGGATGTAAACGACACCTCTCTGATGGAGCTGGGCGCCCATGTGTACCATTACGACGGTCTTTCTCTGCCGCCGGAAGACCACGTTTACCCCCTGCTGCGCCGGATTCTGTACACCCACACCATGGAGGAAATCACCCCCAAAGCGCCGAATGTCGGCTTCTATTGGAGCGAGCGCCAGCAGATGATGATTGCCCGTGAAAAGCCCGGCACGCCGGAAGGCCTGTTTTTGGGTGCCCGCGGCCACAACGGCTACCGCCACTGCCACCGGGACGGCGGCGCGTTTATCCTCTACAACAACTGCAAACCTGTGTATATTGACCTGGGCGCTGCCACCTACAGCCGCGCCGTGATTGACGAGCGTTACCGCCACCAGCACTTTGCTTGCGTACCGGAAAGCCACAATGCCGTTACGGTCAACGGCACCGGGCATCTCCCCGGCCGTACCACCGGCGCCATGAGCGAAGAACTTTTCCTGCAGGGGCAGAAAGACAACGCCTGCACCCACAGTACCGCCGTGGACAACGGCACCGAGGCTGTTTTCACCGTGGATGTCGGCCATCTCTTCCCCGAAGAAAGCGGCGTACAGCGCCTGACCCGCACCTTTACCATGGATCGCGCCGCCGGGGAAGTGCGTGTGCGCCAGCAGGTGGAATGTGACCGGGAATCGGACATCTGCCTGCACTTTATGACCTGTGAAAAGCCGGAACTGAACGACGGCATTTGCGTGGGCGGCACCAAGCTGACCTACGACACCAACTTCTTCACCGCCGCTGTGGAAAAGTTCGATTACGAAGACGACCCCAAGATCCGCCATGCCTGGGGCGATGAGATCTACCGCACCACCCTGATCGCCCGGGCAAAAACGCTGGACAGCACCTTCACCATCAGCAAGATCGCACCGTAAATGTGCGTTTAAGGAGGATATTCACATGGAATACCGCTATAATAAAGATTTCCCCAACGGGCTGAAAGACGTTCTGCTCCCCCGGGAAGAATTTTTGCCCCTGCCCAAATACGAAGATGAAGCTGCCTGGGCTGCCGTAGCACCGGAATCCAAAGCCTATGTGCTGGCCAAAGCAGAAGAAGTGCTGGTTACCCCCATGCCCCGGGCCACCGCCAGCGCCTATATGAACTTCTACCTTACCGGCGTACGCGATTACGACAGCAAGATCGACTACGCCATGCGCCACGGTATGTTCTGGCTGGCCGCTGCCGAATGTTTGGAGCGCAAGGGCCGCTTTATGCCCCTTTTGATCGACTACATCTGGGCGCTGTGCGAGACCACCTCCTGGTGCCTGCCCGCCCACAACTGGCAGGGCCTGGAAGGCGGCTGGAGCAACGATGCCCCCCGTCCCCTGCCGGATATCAACGACCCGCAGATCGACCTGTTTGCCGGCACCACCGGCGAATACCTGGCCTGGGTGCTGTACATTATGCGCAGCGAGCTGGATAAGGTCACCCTTCTCATCGGCGAGCGCATTGAGTACGAACTGAACAAGCGCATTGTGGAACCATTCTGCAACCGCCGGGATGCCTGGTGGGTCAGCGACTCCACCCACAACTGGCACATGTGGATCACCTCCAACTGCCTGGCGGTGGTGCTGCTGACCGAGACCAACCCCGCCAAGCGCGCCAAAGCCGCCGAACTGGGCCTGCGCTACACGGAAGACTTCTTCCGCAATTATATGGCCGACGGCTCCACCAACGAAGGCGCATCTTATTGGGGCGCTGCTGCCGGTTCCATGTACTACGCCCTGCAGCTGATGAAGCTGGCTTCAAACGGCACTGTGGATCAGTTCGATGAACCCATGGTGAAGAACATCGCCTCTTATATTTACAACATCCACATCAATGAGCACGAGTTCTACAACTACAGCTTCACCCCCCGCACTTCCAACTACCAGGGTCTGTATATGTACGATTTGGGCTGTGCGATCGGCGATGAATCTCTGCAGAAACTGGGCACGTACATGTACCACCTGGATAAGCGCCCGCTGGCCCCCAGCGATCACATGTTCTTCATGGTGAATGAACTGCTGCGCACCCCCGAACTGGAAGCCAAGACCCCCGAAGCTCCCCACACCGGCTACTGCTACTCTGCCGCCCAGCAGATGATGGTGGCCCGTGAAAAGCCCGGCACGTCGAATGGCCTTTTCCTGGGTGCCAAAGGCTTCAACGGCCACTTCGACAGCCACCGCGACGGCGGTTCCTTCATTCTGTACAATAACAGCAAACCGGTGTACATTGAGCTGGGAGCTCCCACCTACAGCCTGGAAGTCATCGGCGCCAAATACCGCCACTTCCACTTTGCCTGTGTTCCCCAGTCCCACAACGCCGTATCCGTCAACGGATTTGGCCAGGTGCCCGGCACACTGGTGGGCTCCATGAACAACGCCAAGCTCCACAGTCCGGAATCTGTAGCCATTTCTTCCCGCAGTGTTTCTTCCGATGACGGCAATGTGGCTTCCCTCACCGTGGAAATGCCCCACCTCTTCCCCGCAGAGGCCGGCGTAAAGGAATTTGCCCGCACTTTCTCCATGGATCGCGCCGCCGGTGTTGTCTCTGTGCGCCAGCAGATCACCTGTGAAAAAGAATCCGAGATCTGCCTGCACTTTATCACCTGCGAAAAGCCCGAACTGGCCGATGGTGTGCTGGTCGGCGGCACAAAGCTGACCTACGACACCAATCTCTTCACCGCCGGCGTGGAGAAGTTCAACTACAAGAACGACCCGAAAATCTACGGTGCCTGGGGCGATGAAATTTATTCCATCACCCTGACCGCCCACACCAAAGAGCTGGACAGCACCTTTACCGTTTGCGCCAACTAAACCAAAAGCCGCTGCCGTACACCCCGTACCACAGCGGCTTTTTTATTCCATAAGCGAAGAGAAGCCGAACACAGCAAGCCCCAGCAGAAGCCCCGCCGCCGCACTGATCCCCACACCGGCCAGCACAAGCATATTTTCACCGCCTTTCATACGGTAAATATATGCGCCGCCGGACAAGTTTATACCAAAAAGAGCCTGCCGAAAAAAATCGTACAGGCTCTTTCTTTTATTTTACTGTTAATTTATCCGCTCGAACACCGGGATCACATCCAGAGGAGCGGGAACTTCCACACGCTGCCCGCCGGAGATCACATCGCCGGTCTCCACATTGCGCCAGGTGGTGTTGGCCGGGAAATACACACTGCGGCTGCGGGCACCGGGTTCCATCACCGGGGCTACCAGGTACTTGTCGCCGAACATATACTGATCCTGCAGCAAAGCACAGGCTTCTTCTGCCGGGAAGGCATAGAACATACCCCGCAGCAGCGGCTTGCCGGTCTCGTGGGCTTCCTTCATCAGTCCGCGCACATAGTCGCGCAGTTCTTCTCGGCGGTGCATGTATTTCACCAGAATGGGATAGGCTTCTTCGCCAAAACTCCACACTTCGTTGTTGGTGCCGGAGTCCAGCGTTTCGGTGCCATTCTTACGGTATACCTTTTCCTTGGGCTGGCGGTCGCCGTGCAGGCGCATCACCGGGCAGTAGGCTCCCCACTGGAACCACCGGATGAGCAATTCACGGAAAGCCGGATCGTAAATATTGCCGCCGTGGAAGCCGCCGATATCGGTGGTCCACCAGGGCAAACCGGCCACACCCATGCTCAGGCCCGCGCATACCTGCCGGCGGAAATACTCCCAATCGCACATAATATCACCGGACCACACCAATGCGCCGTAGCGCTGGCTGCCGGCCCAGGCGCAGCGCACCAGGTTCACCGGGTTTTCCTGGCCCTCGGCCACCATTCCCTCGTAAAAGCCACGGGAATACAGCTGCGGGAAAATATTGCCCACCTGCAGGTTGGTGCCCATATGGTAGCGATACGCTTTAAAATCGTAGGTGCCGTATTCCGGTTCAGCTTCGTCCAGCCAGAAAATACGGATGCCGTTATCGTAGTAATTCTTCTTTACTTTTTTCCACACATACTCCCGGGCGCGGGGGTTGGTGGCATCGTAGAACATGCTGTCTTCCACAAAGCGCATGCCGATCTGCTCGCCGTATTCGGCGCGCACCAGCAGACCCTGCTGCTGCATTTCTTCGTAGTTTTCGCTGGTGAGGGCCACCTGCGGCCACACGCTCACCATCAGTTCAATGCCCATGTCTTTCAGTTCCCGCACCATTGCGGCGGGGTCCGGGAAGAACTCGGGATCAAACCGGAAATCACCCATCTTGGGCCAATGGAAGAAATCGCAGACGATGACATCGATGGGGAGACCGCGGCGTTTGTATTCTCTTGCCACGTTGAGAAGCTGCTCCTGGTTCCAGTAGCGCAGCTTGCACTGCCAAAAACCAAGGCCGTATTCGGGCATCATAGGCACAAAGCCGGTGGCCTGGGCGTAGCGCAGGGAAATATCCTCCGGCTTATCACCGGCGGTGATCCAGTAATCCACCTGCTTGGTGGATTCTGCCCGCCAGGTGGTGCGGTTCTTACCAAAAGAGACCGAACCGATGGCAGGATTGTGCCACAAAAAGCCGTAGCCCAGGCTGGAAAGCACAAACGGCACGCTGGCCTGAGAGTTGCGGTGGGCAAGTTCCAGGGTGCAGCCCTTCCAATCCAGGTAGTCCTCCTGGTATTGGCCCATGCCGTACAGGTGCTCGCCTTCTCTGCCTTCAAAGGTTACAGAAAGGGTATAGTCCCCGCCAATGTGGGGTTCAAATTTACGGGCGTTCAGCGTCAGTGCGTTGGCAGCATCGGTCTCCCGCAGCAGCAGTTCGTCCTTTTGGTTGTAGAAAGAAATACGGATGATGTTCTTCCAGCCATGCACTTCCAAAAGTGCGGTGATCTTTCCGCACTGCACGGTGGCACGGGTATCCTCTATGGTGAACACTGCATTTGTTTCGCCCGGCTCCAGCAGGGCAAAACGGTCGTCACGCACTTCATGCTGCAGGGCAGCCTGTACGCGCAGGCTGTCTTCGCCCCAGGGGGTGACGATCACGGTCTCGCCCTGGCTGCGGCCAATAAGCCGGCCGTTTTGTTCTTCAAAATATTTCATATATATTTTCCCCCTAAAAACAGATTTAAATATATACAAAAGTTTCGTCCACCTTTTCAAAGGTGGTAGGGTTCGAAGGGGCAAAGCCCCTCGGCGCCCATCGCAATGGGCGAAATTCTTTTGCGTTCAAAAGCGCAGGAGGACCTGCAGAAACTTCAAATTATCAAAAAGCATCCCTCGGAACCCTCGCCGGGGGTTCCGAATAAAAGCTACAGATCAAATCCCCTTGTATTTACGCCTTCACGGTCAGCAAATAGAACGACGGTCGCTCCGGATATTGTCTGTCCGGATGATTCCAGATCTCCGCATCGTCCAGTTCCAATATGTCCCCAGCGGTCAGTTCCCCTATAACAGCAGCGCGTTTTTTCACCACAGGCCGGTCTTCAAATTCATGGTAACCCAGCAGCCAAACATGCCACAGTTCCACCTCGCCGGCAACTTGCAGCACATCCTGTATATAACGCAGGATCCTCTCTGCCCGCCCCGGGGTTGGGTTCCAATCCAGCCAAACACCGTATTTTTTATCGGTGTAGTCGGAAACATCACCAAATTCCTGCAGATAGAAATTATCGTCCGCGCCACCGTCGAAGATCTCGCCGGTATCCACATTGATCTCTACCGGGTATTCCCGGGCAGGAACAACGGTTGGCAGCGGCACATTCGCCGCAATAAAAGTGCAGACGCTCACAGGCTCACGTCCTTACAAATCAAATGAAGGGGCGGCGGTCCAGCACGATCTTCAGGGGCTTGGTGGTGCGCAGTTCACCGGGCAGAGCGGTCTGCAGTTCAGCCAGGCAGCACACGGCACCGAACAGCATATGCAGGTCATTGAAACCGTCGTGGTGGGCATGGTCCAGAGAATACAACCAGGCTACGTATTTTTCTGCAAAATCGCGCAGAATCTCTTTCACTTCATAGAAACGATGGGGTGTTTGACGGGAAGCGCGGGTAAGGGTAAAGACCCAGTCAATCTCCAAAAAGCCAACCCGGTGGCCAAAACCGTATTCCGGCTCGAGATAATCGATCTTGCCGGTCTTGTACAGTTCGATCATGGTATCGATCAGTTTTTCGGGGTAGCGCAGGGGGCGGCGGGCCGCTTCGTGGTTAAAAATATAATGGAAAGTACCGCCCATATGGTGGTACAGCGGTGCGCTGCCCTCGCCCATGCAGCCTTTGCGCCACATGCCGGTTTCGGGGTCGGCTTCGTTCCACAGCCAGTCAAAATACCAATCCTGCCACTGGGCATCGGCCATACCGGCAACGGTAGCGGCGGCAAACACGCCCGCACCCTGATGAGACTGCGGCCAGGGCTGACCTTTCCAATCCAGGTTTTCCAGCAGGTCGTACAGGCCTTCTTTGGTCATGTATTTTTCCAGCGCGCGCAGGGGGTACGCCGGGGCAGCATCAAACAGCTCCAGCGCGGCCACACAGTGGGCGGTGGTGTGCAGGTTGTGGTGGGTAGGTTCGCGGAACAGGCCGGTTTCCGGATCCTGCAGCACCTGCAGCGCCTTTACTGCGGCGGCGCGCTTTTCCGGCTCACGCTCAAAATCGCCGATGATATACAGAATATTCGCCGCGTCGGCGCAGCCGTATTCGCTGCTGCCCAGGTTGCGGCTGCCCGCTTCGTCGTTCCAGATCCACCGGGCATACTCGCCGGGGGTCTCCAGCTCGTGGGTGCGCACGGTCTCTCGAATGATCTTCACAAGATTGTCCAGTTCAAGTCTCATACTA
Organism: Clostridia bacterium; assembly: GCA_017547865.1. Next base: position 3,880 of record JAFYOA010000324.1, on the reverse strand, counting down.
CAATACCTCCATTGTATCTATAACTAAGCGAAATAAAATTCTTATGCTTGCTTCGTTTTCTTTTCCGGGCGAATCTCCGGGGCATAGCCCAGAGCCGCGATCCGGTCACGCAGCCAGTTGCCCCGCAGGTAATACACGGCGAAGATCGCGCCGGTCACCACCCAGGTCACGGGGTATGTCAGCGCCAGCAGCGGCACAATATGCCAGGTGCCCACCACCAGGTAGATCCACACCACACGCAGGCCACACATTCCCACGCTGGAAATCAGCATGGGACGCAGCGATTCACCCACGCCGCGCATGGTGCCAGAAAGCACCTCCACCGGCATCCACAGCCAGTAGAACGGGGTGATGAACCACATGATGACCATGCCTTCGTTGATCACTTCCGGATCGCCGGAGAAAAAGCCGAACAGCGGCCGGGCAAAGATCACCAGCAGCGCACTGAGAGCCGCCATTACGCCGATGCTCATGCCCATGCACACACGCACGCTTTTGCGCACGCGGTCGTACTTCTGCGCGCCAAAGTTCTGCCCCACAAAGGTGGTGATGGCCACGGAAAACGCACCGGAGATCATCCAGACAATGGAATCGATGCGGCCGTGGACCGTCCACGCGGCCACGGTCACGCTGCCAAAAGAGTTGATGGAACCCTGTATGATCAGATTGGAGATACAGCCCAGCGCCGACTGCAGACCGGCAGGAACGCCGATGCGCAGAATGCCTTTCAGATCGTGCATATGGAAGCGGATCTTGCGGATATAGAGCTTGCTGGGGCCGCTCATGCGCAGCAGGCGCGTCATCACCAGCACGGCGCTGAGCACCTGCGAGAGGGTTGTGGCCAGCGCGGCGCCGCCCACGCCCAGTTTAAACACAACCACACAGAGGAGGTCCAGCACGGTATTGGCAATGCAGCACACGATCAGGTAGACCATGGGGCGTTTGGAATCGCCCAAAGCACGAAGAATGCCGGAACCGATATTGTACAGCACCAGGGCAAGCACACCGGCAAAATAAATGGTGGTGTACAGGCGGGCATCGCTGTAAATATCTTCGGGTGTGCCCAGCAAGGTCAGCATCAGCGGCGTGGTGGCAATGCCCACCACCGTCATAAACAAACCGCTGGCCAGCGAAAGCGCAATGCCGGTATGTACGGAACGGCTCACGCCTTCGTCATCCTGCGCGCCAAAGCGCTGCGAGATGATGACCGTTGCACCGGAGCCAACGCCGGTGAAAAAACCAATGAACAGATTGATGATGGCACCGGTGGAGCCCACCGCCGCCAACGCCTTGGTACCCACAAACCGCCCCACCACAAGGGTGTCTACCGTATTGTACATCTGCTGAAAGAACGTGCCCAGCAGAATGGGAAAGAAAAACAACAGCAGCTGTTTCCAGATCACGCCTTCGGTGATCTGATTGACGGATGTTTCTTTTTTCATACACACAACTCCATTCCAGCAAAACAGATGCAGGACAGCCTGCCATCACAGCCATTCTATACCACAGCCCAGGGAAAGTCAATAAGCCAACAAAAAAAGCCCGCTGCCAAAACAGCGGGCCCGGTAAGTGCGGTTTATTTTTCGCGGCCGTTGATGAAGACCTTGTACAGATCCCAGGAATCGTAGTAATAGTCCATCTGTTCCTCATCTTCTTCCCAAATGGTACCGGCGGTGCAGCGGAAGCTGAGGTACAGGGGATCCAGCAGACCGTCGATGTACTCCTGGCTGTACTCATACCCAAACAGGGCATGGTTCAGGTGGCGGTCAAATTCCTCGGCAAACAGTTTGCAGTCGCCGATGGGAATCATCATGTTCTTGTAGTCTTTCGCGCCTTCCTCCGGGGTGCTACCATCGTTGTAAATGAACAGCTGGTCCTCGTACAGCTCGCTGAAAGAGGCGGAATCGTACAGGTAGATCATGCTTTCGCCGTAGTACACATCGGTGGCATAGCGGGTACGGGCGGCATCGTACATATCAAAGGCGTACTGGCCGTTGTTCTTTTCATCGATGAACAGAACATAGTTGTTCAGTTCCACCAGCACGTCGCCGTCGCCGTTGCGGTCATCCGCCACGGTCATCAAAAAGTCCTGTATGGAGTCCACCATTTCGTTGGGGTACTGCTCGTAGGTCATCAGCAGCACACGGTAGTCCGGCTTCGGCTTGTTCAGCACAGACAGAATGATGGATGCGACCACGATGATGATGATGACAACACCCAGTACGATGAACCGGGAATAGTGCCACCAGTGTTTGAATTTATCTTTGCGTGTCTTCAGCTCAATTTGATTGGAGTGGATGGTATCCTCTCCGGCGTGAAGCAGCAGGCTTTCTTTTGACATGCGTTGCACCTCTCAAAACGGGGGTTTCGGTTGTTCTGGCATTATTATAACAGAATTGCGAAGCACCTTCAAGCCGCACCGAAACGGTTTTGGGAGAGTTCATCAAAAGTTTACCATTTGGCCACAGATAGGAAAAAGCCGCCGCACCAATGCAAATAAAAAGAGGGCGCACGGCCCTCTTCTGTATCAATATTCCGCACTCATTTCCATATTGCGGAAAGTGCTGTTCTGCAGGCGAATGACCAGCTTGTACCGCATTTCGGAAACGGCCTCTTTGTATGCCGGGTCGTTCACGCGGTTTTCCAGTTCAGCCGGGTCTTTTTCCAGGTCGAAGAACAATTCGTCGCCTGCATTACTGCAGTAGTACTTGTATTTTGCGGTGCGCAGGGTGGTTTGCCGCAGGCCGTAGGGCTCAAAGGATTCCACCAGCACGCTGTCTTTGTGCTCCGTGGTTTCGCCCCGCAGCAGAGGACGCAGGCTCTTGCCCTGCACGAACTGGGGGACCTGAATGCCGCAGAAATCCAGAATGGTGGGCACAAAATCCACGCCCTCCACCAGGTTGTCGATCACCGTGCCGGGCTTGATCTCCCGGGTATATTTCATAATCATGGGCACGTGGGTAATGCAATCGTAACCGGGCATACCCTTGCCGATTTTGCCGTGCTCGCCCAAATACTCGCCATGGTCACTGGTAAACACAATGATGGTATCGTCGTACAGGTCTTTATCCTTCAGGGTCTGCACGATTTCGCCCACCAGGCAATCGATCTCCTTCACCTGGGCCAGGTAGTACGCCTTGATCTCCAGCCACTTTTCTTCCGGCACATCCGCAATCTGCTTGTCGAACCATTCGTTTTCTCCCAGCCTGGGCGGAGAAAGCTTGGAAACGTCCACCATATCCACATACTTTTTCAGTGGATTGATGGGCGGATGGGGTGCATAAAAACCGCCAATGGCAAAGAAGGGGTTGTTCCCATCCCGGGAATTGATATAGCGAATCAGTTCGCTGGCCACAAAAGAGGCGTGGTTGCAGCCTTCCTCACCGGCGAAAAGATACGGCTGGTGCGTAGCGCGGGGCTGTGTGGAATACGCAGGCTTGTTGTACCGCAGCGCGGCCGGCGGCAAAGCGGTGCGCGCTTTCTCCACCTGATCCGGCGCCACCATTTCCAGCCACTTGGTGTAGGCATCGTCGTAGCAGCCGGGCTCATCGGAAAGAATAAACGTATCAAAGCCGAAGGTAGGGGTCGGATTTTTGTGGTCCCGCTTGGCGTGGGGTGTAAAATGCAGCTTGCCGATTTGCGCCGAATGATAACCGTAGGGCTTCAGCAGGCAGTTCAGGGGCTGCACATCCTCGGGCAGAGAAATACCGTTCCAGCCCACACCCACGGAGGAACAGTGCCGACCGGAGAGAAAGCTCATGCGGCTGGGGCTGCACACGGGGTTATTTACGAAATAATTGGTGAAATACGCACCGTCCGCCGCCAAGGCATTCAAATTTGGGGTATCGATGGCCAATTCCCGGCCGTAAGAGATGGTATC